>JBJEFF010000030.1:0-18125 GCA_051873775.1 Allobaculum sp.
AGTGATGTGTAGGGTGTTAATATGTCAAAGCGACTGTGGATCAGTCGTTACCAATTGGAGAAGGAGGGATACAAGATGTCTAGAAAGTGTGCAATCTCTGGTAAAGGACCTCTGTCCGGTAACAAACGTTCTCACTCCATGAGAGCTTCCCGCCGTAAATGGAACGTTAACCTGCAGAAAGCTACAATCATGGTTGACGGCAAACCTAAAACGGTTAAAGTTGCTGCTAGAACCCTGAGAACATTAAAAAAACAGGGAGCTATCTAAGTCCCTTTCGAGCTGCCCATGGCGGCTTTTTTTTTGCTCTTTTTACTCCCCTTTCTTCCATAAAAAAGCCAGCCTGTTTCTAGTGGTTGAGGCTGGCTTCAAAAGAATGAACCCTGCGTGAAATGATCGGCGAGTTTTCTTTCTGATATTCATTTTCAAGATAATCATAATAGGACCCCGGTGTGACAATGCCGCGTACGGAAAGAACATCCGCACCGACCGTTCCGAGAATCACGTCTGAGAACAGGACACAGTTATCTCCCATCACCCAGTACGTTTTAAACGCGCCGGACTTGATCTTGTAGAACTTTGCTCCTGTGCGGTAATGCAGTCGGTTGGGATAATCCTCACCAAGCTGGCCGAGTTTGGTCGCTTTTCCTTTTCTTTCGAGCTGACAGTACCAGCGCACGGAACGGTGCGAGAGTTCCGCAAGCTGCCGTTCAATTTTTTCGTCCTGTTCAGGCGTTGTCTGAATCGTATATTCGAACAGGGTATTATGTTCATATTTAATAATATTGGGGATGTAGAGCTCCTCAGGAACAGTAAAATATACCCCGTCTCCTAAAAGAGAAAAGAAACGATAGCTTTCCGTATCATAGTTGCCGTAGGAATAGACAATTCCCTTCCACGAAAACGAGAAGTGACCGACTTTCTGAAAGCCATCGCTTCCGATATGTACAAAAGCTTTCAGTTTTGCCGGTTCGTCGGTCCGGACTTTAATACTTTTACGGCCATAGTCTTCGCCGGCTTTTACTTTTTCATTAATCATCCGTAAAGCCGCATCCGGAAGAAGGGTCCCCATCAGAATCGGAAGACCGATGTAGATGCCTCTTTTCCAGGCATAGGTTCCGGAATGGGTATCAATCAGATTGAGCGTCATGCGTCCGGCAAGAACAAGAAAATATAGACCGAACAGGCGCAGCAGATTGACGGTATCGACTAAATCGGTATAGAGCAGGATCACGCCCAGCATCCCGTAAATCAGAATTAGAACCAGCGTGGTAACCGGAATTCTGACCTGGTTGGACCAGTTGATGCATGCCTGCACAAGCATCGCCAGACAGACAATCAGACAGTACCAGCCGAATGTGGTCCGGACGATCCATTCCGGCAGCTGTTCGTTAAAGAGCAGAACGACCGCAAAGAGAATCGTCAGTCCTCCGAAAAAGAAATTGGATTTCTTCTTGCGCGAAGGAATCAGGTTCTGTGCAATCATCAGCACGCCGTAAATCACCAGGCCGAATACCGCAATCTGTAAAGTCAGACTGTAAAAGGCAACCGGAATGAACAGCGAATAAATACCCATCGCAATCAGCCCGATAATCAGCAGAATGCTCGTAAAGAGCTCGACGCGATTATAGGTAGTGTGGTTAACGGAAGTTGGTTTCGACACAAATCACCCTCCCCTCTTCAATCCGGACTGTTGCCGAATCATTGGGTATCGTATTGGAGCACGTATATATATCTTTTTCATCGATCCATCTTTTATACAGCGAGTATTCAAAGCCATCGAGGGTAATGCATGTTTGTTCGAGTGCAAAAAAGGAGATATGGGGATACTCCGGTGTAAACAGATATTCCCCTTTCGTCAGAACACGCAGGCGGGTATGTGTATCAAGACAGATCGCTTCGGGATATTTCCATCCGATAATCCGCAGGTTGGCAAGAGAATGATCGAGACGTTTGCCGAGAGCTCCGCAGATATACACCTTTTTATAACCCATTTCTCTTGTTTTCATCAGCGCAAGTTCCATATCCGTTTCATCTTTTTCAACCGGATGACGGAATACGGGAAAATCGATGCGGATCTCATGGTGCTTCGAATCAAAATCCCCGATCGCAAACAGAGGTTTGATCCCCCGGTCGATCAGAACCTGCACGCCGTAGTCCACCCCGATCCAGTCGGCATTTTCAAACTCAGGAAGATATGTCGCTATGGGGCTGACGAGTATGGCGGTATCGTGTTTTCTTAACAAAGTGAAGCCACAGCTTTCTCGATATCGTTCTTGAAAACATAGCTTCCGGCAACGAGGGTATCGACGCCTGCTTCTTTTGCCTCTTTAGCGGTTTTATCATTGATTCCGCCATCGATTTCAATGCGGAAATCCAGATTTTTATTTTCCCGTTCTGCTTTTAAGGTTCTGACTTTATCCAGGGTTTCCGGCATGAAGCTCTGTCCGCCGTATCCCGGTTCAACAGACATGATTAACACCATGTCGGCCTTGTCGAGTAAAGGCAGGAAAGGTTCAATCGGAGTGTTCGGTTTTACGGAGAATCCGGCTTTTACGCCTTTGGCGTGAATTGCATCGAGCAGTGCGGCAATTCGGTCGAGATCATTGTCAAGTGCTTCGGTATGGAAGACGATCATATCAGCGCCGGCATTCATAAAGACTTCCGAATAATAGACCGGATCGCTGACCATCAGATGGACATCGAGGAACAGATCCGTGGATTTACGGAACTGTTTAAGAATATCCGGTCCGAAGGAAAGATTCGGCACGAAATGGCCGTCCATTACATCATAGTGAATCCATTTTGCTTGAGAACGTTCCATTGCGGAAAGCTGTTCAAGCATTCTGGTGTAGTCCATCGATAAAACGGATGGAGCAATAACTAATTCAGGCATGTTGTTTCTCCTTTTTTTCTCTTATTCAGTTCAGTTTTCTGTATCGCTTCTATTTCTATTTCACATACATTTTATTGTACGGGCATATTCATTTCGTTTAATATTGCTTATGGTTTTTCTGCTCTCTTCTTAGCTGACAGTAATCTTCATAGAGAACCGGGTTGATTTCACCGTTTTTCACGCGCTCTTTTATGGCGCAGTCTGGCTCATTGACATGAATGCAGTCCGCAAAACGGCATCCTTCTTCTATTCCGTCCTTAAAATCAAAGAGCAGCTTGTCCAGGCGGCTGACATCCATTCTCGAAAAATCAAGGGACGAGAATCCCGGAGTATCAGCCACTAATCCGTCACCGATCGGATGCAGTTCGCAGTGCCGTGTTGTATGCTTGCCGCGCCCGAGTGCCTTGGAAATCTGCTGGGTATGGAGCTGGAAAGTCGGATCAAGACGGTTAAGCAGCGAACTTTTCCCTGCTCCGGACTGACCGCAAAGTACACTGATCTTCTCCCCAAGCAGTTCTTTCAGCTCTTTGTCATCACTGCCGGGATGGGAGAAGAACAGCCGGTATCCGGCTTTGCGGTACCAGTCCAGTACGGCATCAATTCTTCTGAATTCTTCTTCATCCACCAGATCGGATTTGGTGATACAGATGACCGGTTCAATGTCGCAAAGCAGCACCAGAAAAATCAGACGGTTTAATAAGTGTTCAGAAAAATCGGGATCCCTGAGTGAAGTGACGATCAGGGCCTGATCGACATTGCATACAGAAGGACGCAACAGCCGGTTTTTGCGCGGAATAATCGAGTCGATCCGCACACTGTCCTCAATCACTTCATAGTTGACCCAGTCCCCGACATACGGCGTCTGCCCTTTGCGCATCTTCCCGCGGGGTCTGGCCACAAGCTGTTCGCCATGGTCAAGAATCGTGTACTGATTCGAAATAACTTTAATAATTCTTCCTTGTTTCATAGTGTTAATGATACAGCGTAATGACGCTGTCGCTTCCTTCTTGTGTATAGTTTGTTCCGACCGGCGGATCAATTTCCTGAACCGTATCGGTTCCGTAAACATCCTTGGTGATCACCGCCATGCCTTTATCGTTTAAATCCTGTTTTGCCAGATTGACATCCATGCCGATATAGGCTTCATCAATGACCAGATTCGGATAGGCGGAGACCACAAATTCAATGGTCCGCTGATCCTTCGGATCAATACGGGTTCCCGCGGTCAGACCATGCTGTTCGAGAATAACACCCGGTGCACGGTCAACGGTTCCCTGAGTCGTTGTATTAATCCATATGGACAGACCGTTTTCCATGAACAGCTGCTGGACGTCGGTTAAATACTGTCCGGTATAATCCCCGATAAGGAATGTCGGGCCTTTGGAAACGGTCAGAACAAGCGTATCGGAGCCGGACAGGAACCGTCCCGGGGCAACGCTTGTCGATGCCGCAATACCCGGCTCGTACTGATCGAGGGCTTCTTCGCGGATTTCAATATGATCACGCGGGATTCCGGAATCAACGAGTTCGTTAATCGCATCTTCCTGACTCATTCCGGCAACGTTCGGAACCTGCTGCCAGCCAAACCAGCCATCTACCGCCATGATTCCGCTTGATGCAAGCATCAGACCGCAGAACACACAGACCAGTAACGCAATGACGCCGGTCAGCGCAAGCACCTGCCATGAGAACAGTTTAGTCCGTTTGACATGGGAGAGCGGACGCTGGGAATTGGTAAAGGTGTCCGGCGCAATATCCGAGGTCGTGGGGAACGGATCATTCTTGGAAGGCAGTTCCAGCGACGGGGTGGCGAGTTCCAGTTTCTTTACATTTTTCAGATCCGGATCCTGACAGTGATCGAGTGCATCAAGGAGTGCCTGTGCACTCTGATAACGTTCATCCGGATTTTTCGCCGTTGCCTTGATCACGACATTTTCGATTGCCTGAGTGACCGTATCGTTATAAGGCAGAATAGAGGGGAGCGGATCCTGCATATGCTTTAATGCAATAGCCGCAGGACTGGTTCCGGTAAACGGAACGCTTCCGCATAATAATTCAAAGAATACGATACCTAGCGCATAGATATCGACCCGGAAATCCGGGACTAAACCGGCTGCAGATTCCGGCGCAAGATAGTGCGAGGATCCCATGATCGCATTATTGGCGGTCACCTGCATCGAATTGGCAGCCACCGCTATACCGAAGTCGGTAATTTTGAGCTGACCGTTTTTATGAATCAGCACGTTCTGCGGCTTGATATCGCGGTGAATAATATTATTTTTATGAGCTTCGGCAACCGCCGAGGTCAGTTCTTTCATCATGCCGATCGCTTTGGTCGCGGACATTTTCCCCGACTTGGCGATCAGTTCCTTAAGTGTCATGCCGGGAATGTATTCCATGACAAGATAATGGAGATCTCCGCTTTCGCCGACATCGTAGATTTCCACGACATTCGGGTGAGAGAGTTTACGGACAGCAGAAGCTTCCCGGATAAAGCGGACAAGAGCCTGCGGATCATCCGCGAACTTCTGACGCAGTACTTTGATGGCAACTTCCCTGTTCATGATTTCGTCGTAAGCCAGATAGACGTCCGCCATGCCGCCCTGACCGAGCAGTCTTTTAATCTGGTAGCGGTTAGCGATCTTATCGAGCATAGTATTTTCCCGGACCGGTGACGATCACCGTACAGTTGTCCAGGCCTCCTGCTTCATCGGCTAAATCAATTAACATCGCACATTTAGTTTTTAAAGGCATTTTCGCATCGACAATACGGGCGATCTTACGCTCGGATACATAGCTGCTCAGTCCGTCGGAACATAAAAGGAGTGCTTTATAGTTGGACTGGATTTTCTGCACATCCAGCTTGAATGTACGCCATACTCCGATCGCATTGGTCAGCACACTGCGCTTTTCATGATATCTTGCATCGGCTTCACTCAGTTTCTTTTCATTGATCAGATTCTGTACATAGGAATGATCTTCGCTCATCTGGATTAATCCGTCGCTATAAAGGGCATATAAACGCGAATCGCCGGCGTTGAAGATATAGGTGCCGATTTTCGTGATGATTGTGCCGACGCAGGTCGTCCCCATGCCCCGGTTTTTGCGGGTCCACATGGATTTGGAATAAATCGCATCGTTCACCTTGCTGAGCGTTCTGCGCAGCCATTCGTCGACTTCATAATCCTTTAAAAATGCCGGTGCTTTTTCGAAATATTTTTCAACCAGCTCGCAAGTCATACCGCTCGCCACTTCACCGCTTGCGGCTCCGCCGATCCCGTCACAGACCATGAGCAGCTGGTCATGATTTTCATTTTCACAGATCAGAAAGCTGTCTTCATTCAGCTGACGCGCTTTTCCGATATCCGATAACCCGTAGACTTCAAGCATGGTTATAATCCTTTCTCTTCGTCCGGTACTGTGCCAGTTGCCGGTTTTTAATCCTTATTATTCTTATTCTGCTGCAGCTGTTTTTCTTTTTTCATTTCCTTGATGCGTAGCTGTCCGCATGCAGCATCAATATCCGATCCGTGTTCCTTACGGATCGTGACGGAAATACCCTGTTTCTTTAACGCATCATAAAACTTCATCGCTTCCTGACGGGATGTGGACTGATAGCCATTTTCGTCAACACTGTTATATGGAATCAGATTGACATAGCAGCAGTACGGATGCAGTAGATCCGCAAGCTCCTTGGCATGGGCTAAGGAGTCATTTACCCCTTTGATCAGGATATATTCAAACGTCAGACGACGGTTGTTTTCGCTAGTATAATAGTCGACGGCTTCCATAAGTTCCTTTAACGGGAAAGCTTTATTGACCGGCATCAGTCGAGAACGCAGTTCATCATTCGGTGCATGGAGGGATACGGCAAGATTGTACTGATAATGGCCATCCGCAAATTTTTTAATCTTCGGGACGAGTCCGGAAGTGGAAATCGTGATATGACGGCTTCCGATCGCAAGACCGCGGTCATGGTTGGCGGTAAGCAGGAAGTTCATAACATTATCATAGTTATCAAACGGTTCACCAGTTCCCATCACGACGATATGGGAAAGCCGTTCCCCTCTTTTATCGAGTTCAAGCTGCACATGCATGACCTGACCGAGCATTTCGCCCGGAGTCAGATCTCTCTGTTTTTTCGTCAGACCGGAAGCACAGAAACTGCATCCCATATTGCAGCCGACCTGCGAAGAGACGCAGATGGAATTGCCGTAGTCAAAGACCATCATGACACTTTCCATTAAAGCTCCATCAGCAGTTTTGAAAAGGAATTTTGTTGTTCCGTCGCTCGCCACCTGTTTACGGACAAGTTCAAGGGGATTGAACGTAAAGTCTTTTTTCAGTTCTTCACGGGTTTCTTTGGACAGATTTGTCATCAGATCGAAATCGGTCACTCTTTCTTTATATAACCATCGAAAGATCTGCTGGGTTCTGAATTTCTTCCAGCCTTTTGACAGACACCATTCTTCCATCTGAGAGTAAGTTAAATCATAAATACTGCGCATATATAAACTCCTTTCCGCAAACCATGCGATGAAACTTCCATCCTGCAAAATCGGCATTCTTCCTTTCAGTGTAGACAAATTCTGTCATTTTTTCCATTTTGACAGCCGTTTTCTCTGCATTGGCGGTAAATACCATTTCTTATGTGCTCCCCTAAAGCGTAATCAGTCTTTTGCTAGGGGAATGAAAAACGGACAGTTTCGGAAATTCAGTCCGGCTTGTCCGTTGTTTTTTCTTTTGATGAGTGAAAAACAGTTTCCTGTCCGGCAAAACCTCTTATAGCGCCTTTAAGCTTTCCGGATCAGTTTTGCAATATAGAATCCGCCATTCTGTTTTGTCGGTTCAATCGTCTGCTCTTTTTCCAGTACGAATCCATCATTTTCAGCAAGGAATGCTTCAACCTGTTTTTCGTTTTCTTTTTTATCAAGTGTACAGGTGGAATAAATCAGGATTCCGCCGGGTTTTGTCTGTTTGGCAGCCGCTTTTAATAGCTCTTTCTGTACCGGAATCAGTGAATCAATCGTCTGCGGATCCAGTCTTAGTTTAAGATCCGGCTTACGGGAGAGAATCCCAAAGCCGCTGCACGGCACGTCACACAAAACGACATCATATTCTTTTAACGGTTCCGGGACAATCGTGGAATCCTGCACACGGGCACTCACATTTTGCAGGTGAAGACGTTTTGCATCCTGTTCAATCAGACGGACCCGGTGTTCATGTAAATCCTGTGCCAGAATCGCTGCCTGATCCTTACCCATTTCTGCCATAGCCATGGTCTTCGTTCCCGGTGCCGCACACAGATCAAGAACACTCTGACCCGGTTTGACCTGTGCCCACCTTGCAATTTCATAGCTGCCCGGATCCTGAACGGAGATCTTTCCTTCCTGATAAAGCATATCATGACCAATCTGATTGCCGGTATAGAAAAATAAGCCGGTCTGATCGGAGTAGTCTCCTTCAAACGGTTTGAGTCTTGCACAGTGCTTAGCCTGTTCGATCGACCAGGTCAGCGGATTGACACGGACGACAACGGGCAGCGCCTCCAGCGAAGCATGCGCAAATTTAAACGCCTGCTGCGGAGAATACTGTTTGATCCAGAGTCTGAGCAGCCACTGCGGCATCGAGGTTTTCAGCGCCAGCGCCGCAACCGGATCGGTCGGATACTGAACCGGATTGTCCTTGACTTTACGAAGCACGGCATTAACCAGACCCTTCTGCCCGCGCAGATGATGAACGGCGATCTTATTGGCCTCATTGATGACCGCATAGGAAGGAACGCGATTTAAAAACAGGAGCTGATAAGCGGACATGGATAACAGAATTCCGGTTTTCGGATCGACTTTACCATCGGTAAACCGGCTCCATGCATACTGACACAGATCATAGTTCTGCAGCGTGCCGTAAAAAATGTTCGAGGCTAAAGCACGATCTTTCGGATCCACTTCATGCAGGTGATCCTTAAGATAGAGATTTGAATATGTTTTCTTGCGGATCACATCCACAAGGGCGAGATAGACCCATTCACGCATCAGCATGTTTATTCCTCCAGTGTCATCGGATGAACATTGATATCCATCCTCGATTTCCCGGCATTCTTTTCAAACCATAAGGCACACTGCCATAAAGTCTGAATCAGATGCCGGTCATTCTTATCTTTAACGATTAATCGAAAGCGTGTCTGCTTATTGCGCATTGAAATCTCTGCCGGACCGAGTACTTCAACCTGACAGCTTTCAAGACGGTATTTGATTTCCATGGCCCGCTGGTACGTTTCATACCCAACCGAATTTCTGATCACCAGAGTGGCCATAAATACGTAAGGTGGATAGTTACCGGCATGACGGTACCGCATTTCCTGAACGAAGAAATCCCGGAACCGGTGGTTCTGAACACAGCGCAGCACAAAGTGATCAGGGTTGAAGGTCTGAATAATGACCTCTCCTTCTTCCTTTCCGCGTCCCGCTCGGCCGGCAGCCTGTTCAGCAAGCTGATAAGCCCGCTCATTGGCAAGATAATCCGGGCGGGAGAGAATCGCATCAATCGAGAGGATTCCGGCTAAGGTAATATCATGGAAATCGAGTCCCTTTGCGATCATCTGTGTCCCCATCAGTATATCGCCATCCTCTTTAAACTCTTCTAACAGACGCTCATGCGCACCTTTAAACCGCGTGGTATCCGCATCCATGCGCACGATTCTAGCCTGCGGGAAAAGACTCGCCGTATCTTCTTCGAGCCGCTCGGTTCCCTGACCGGTACGGGTTAGTTGTCGGGAATGGCAGCTCGGACACTCCTCGACGAGCGGATAGCGTCTGCCGCAGACGTGACAGACGAGCGCATTTTCGCCTTTGTGATAGCTTAACGGGACATTGCAGTCCTCACAGCGCAGATATTCATGACACGACTGACAGCGAATCGTCGGCAAGTAGCCGCGGCGGTTGAGCAGAATCATCGTTTTCTGCTTCTGGCTCAGACGGTTGACGATCCCGTCGATCAGCTCACTTGAATAATTCTTAAAGGATCGGGCAGTCCGCAGATCCACCAGACGGATTTTTGCATGATGTCCGGAAGCGCGCTCGGGCAGTTCGGCAAGAGCATATACTCCTTTAACCGCCCGGGAATAACTTTCCAGTGATGGTGTTGCCGAGGCAAGAAGGAGCTTGCAGTTATGATAACTGGCACGGAACATCGCCGCATCCCGGGCATGGTACCGTACTGTTGTATCCTGCTTATAACTCGTATCATGTTCTTCATCCATGATAATGAGCCCGATATGATTCATCGGCAGAAAGACGGATTTACGGGTTCCGATGACAATGCACGGACCGGCATGCGCGATATTATTCCATACGGAAACCATTTCCGATTCGCTCAGCCTTGAGTGACAGCCATAAACGTCGACATGAAAGCGGCTGGCAATGCGCTGTTCCATCATCGGGGTCAGTGAAATTTCCGGGACAAGAATCAGAACCTGTTTACCCTGCTCTAACTGTTCTTTTGCTAAATGAAAGAAGACTTCCGTCTTGCCGGATCCTGTTACACCATGAAGAAGAATCACTCTCTGATCTGCCTGACGAATTGCGGCAAGCGCATTTTCCTGAAAGAAATTGAGTGGCGGCCATTCAACCTGTTCGCGTTTAGGCAGTGTGCCATGGTTGATGATCCGCTTTTCCTTGCGGGCAAGTCCCTTGGTACATAAAGCATTAATGCGGTAGTCACCAAACCGGCTTCTGGCCTCCTTTAAAGGCATTTCCTTCCAGTCTTCGTGATAGGCTTCGGCAATGGCAGGAGTCATCGGGATCGGACGGTCAGGATCTATGTCTTCCTTGACCAGCCATATAGTATACGAAAGATCCGGTTTGGAGGTTCTTGCATCTAGCGCATGGGGAAGCATACAGTGAATCATGCCCATAACCGGAGAGACGGTCTGCCACGCTAAATACCCGGCGAGCTGAATCTGTTCCTCATTGAGAACCGGAGTCTCGTCGAGGACTTTCTGGATTTCCTTGACCTGAATTTTGTCATCAGTCGGCTTGCTTCCTTCACCAAGGACCATTCCCGTCAGTTTCTGATGGCCAAAAGGCACGAAAACCCGGCAGCCAGGCTGGACGGGTTGATCGTAGTAATAGGTAAACTGTTTCGATAAGGCAATAGTGGAATGTTCGATCACAACCTCATAGTAAGGCATGATTTATTCGTTCTCCATCTGCGCAAAATAGGTTTTCAGATTTGCCTGCTTATTGATGATTGGCACAATTGTTCCTTTTTCGGAAGTTGCGACGATCGCAACACCGGGACCATGACCGGACGTAAAGGAATCGGAATGAACAATAACCCCGATACTCATCGCACCTTTCTTATAATGCGGACCATAGGTGCAATCATGATCGATGATGGCGACAAAATCACCGAAGCGCAGATCGTTCAGTCCGAACTGGGCATTGGCTTCCTTGTCCTGAGTCATAATGTCATAATCGCCGGACATAATTGTTGAAGAGCCGACACCGGAACCCATCAAGAACGCCGGAATGACTGTCACAACCGGAAAACGAAGATTGCCCTCTTCATCAAGATCGAGACCCATAACATCCACAAGGCGCGGATCGATATTCATCCAGAATACATCCGGAGTTTCTTCGACTTTTAATCCCTGACCATAAGTGCGGATCAGGAAATTTTCGTTGCCGTCCATTTTATCTAAATCTTCAGCCGCAAAATATGCCATCGTGTGCTCAATACCGCCATGTGTTCCCGTAACATAGCCTTTAGCACCGGCAGCCGGTCCATTCAGGCAGTACACCGGGTTACCTACGCAGGAGAAAGTTTCCACAGCCATGTTTTCATCATTATTCGGATTGGCCATGGAGACACCCGGTTCAACATGGTCACCGGCAATATTCATACAGGAATCGCCGATTGCATGGGAATAGGTAATTCCCCCCGTTCCAAGAGTAATACGGGCACGGCCGTCAAAGCCGCCGCGGTAGCTTTTAATACGCGGATGATCCACTTTGGCATTCACTGCCATTTCAACTAACTGGTTTTTATTATAAGTAAGCATAGTCTCTCCTTTTTCAGTTCTTCCTCTTTCGATTTCAGTATAGGGACTCCTTCGTTCCTTTGCCTGAGTGAACTAAGTCTTCTGATTATTTTCTTAAAAATACTCTGCTCGATCAGTCAAGATCCAGTTCAAGATCCGGGATTTCCTTAATATTATTCTGTTCGGCCCAGTAAAATGAGAAAACAGCAGCAGCGGAAACGGAATCAAGCGCATTGCGGAATTCACGGCCGTAAGGGATATAAAGATGTTCACTGGAAGCCATCAGAATCCGTGATGACAGTCCGCGCAATGCCCCGCCGATGGCGAGAAGCAGATTTTCCGGCAGTTTACTCTGGAACAGCGATTTGGCATATTCATCGCGTGAAGCCGAACAGATCGCCCGGTTCTGAATTTCGGCAACTTCAATGAGCTGTTCATCTTTCTGAATCGTCACAATCGGCAGTCTTTCCCAGGCACCGGCGGAAGCACGTAAGAGAATTGCGCTCGCACTGGACCAGTCCCGATCCTGAATAATCATCAGACTTGCTCCAGCCGCATAGAGGGTTCTTGCGATACTGCCCAGATTATACGGATCTTCGACTCCGCTGATATACACACACAGACCATTTAACGGAGTATCCTCGGTCAGTGACGGGAACTGACAGGATTCGGTACGAAGAATGACACCTCCATTGGAGGGTGCCATTTCATTCATCTCTTCTCTGCTCAGGAAAGTTACCGGCACGCCCTGTTTTTTGGCGATCGCAATAATATATGCAATGTCGCGTGAACGTTTTTTGGGATTTACATATAATTCGTAAGCCTGACGCTTTTCTTCTTCTAATACCGCTTTAACGGATATTGTTCCCGAAACCACTATCTCCATATCTGCTTTCACTGCTCCTTTATTCCATCATTGTTTTGAATCCCTGAACAGGGCAATTCATGGCTAGAAATGCCGATCAGGTTCAGTCTGACTTTCCGTCATCCGAAAAGTTTTTCACCTTTTTCGTAAGCAAGTTTATCATATCATGCTCAGATTGTTCCTGATTTAAGTTTGAGGGATCTGCTCACAATACGGTCTTGGCGGTACAGAGCGAGAAGTGTGAGTTTCCGGACAACTTTCAGGAATGAAATTAGTGAATGAAGAGGGGATTTGTTATGATGTTGGTGAATTATCAAGAAAGGAGGCCATAGCTACTGAATTTCCTTTCTGGTTAACAAATGAATTCAGACTTTAATTAACTATGAAATTTGACCTTCGCAACCCGATTCAGCAGAAGATTTTCATCCGTTCGATGTCGCTGATTATCGCCATGATCGCCTTTTTGATTCTCTGGCGCGTCAATGATATCATTCGGTTTATCAAGTCGATTGTCAGTCTGCTGATGCCGTTTCTGCTCGGATTTGGTCTGGCATTTCTGCTCGACGGACCAGTATCCTGGGTCACAAACCGGCTGATGAACTTGAACCTCAGTCCGAAAGTTTCAAGAGGCATTGCGATCGCATCCGTCACGATCTTCTTCGTACTGTTCATCATCTTCTCTTTCTGGGTCATCATTCCATCCCTGATTGATTCCATCACAGTTTTCGTCAACAACTTCTCGATGTATATCACCCAGTTAGAAGACTACCTGACCAAGATCGCCGATCACTACAACATTGATATTTCCGCTCTGATGGATTCCTGGCAGAGCCTGAATATTTCTGCGACCTTCCAGCGCATGTTTCAGTCTTCCATGACGAAGATGATGTCCTATTCGATCGACATTATCCACTCGGCAGCTAATCTGATTATTTCCCTTGCGGCTGCAGTATACATGATTGCGGATAAAGACCATCTGCTTCGCACCCTGAAGATTCTTGTCTACATGATCTTCGGCCAGAAAAACGGCAATTTTATCCAGATCTACTCCATGGATGCCAAAAACGTTTTCCAGCAGTACATTGTCGGAAACATTCTCGATTCGATGATTATCGGGATTATCACCTGGTTTGGATGCGTACTTTTACGGATTCCGTATGCACCGATGATTGGTCTGATTATCGGCATTACCAATATTATTCCCGTCTTTGGTCCGTTCTTAGGCGCAATTCCGGTCATTGTCCTGCTTGTTCTGATCCGTCCGATGTATGCTTTCGTCTTTGCGATTTTCATCCTGATTGTTCAGCAGACAGACGGAAATGTTCTCAAGCCGCTTATTCTTGGTGATAAGCTCGGAATCTCCGGATTCTGGATTCTGTTCTCCGTCTCTATCGGCGGGGCTCTGTTCGGACCACTGGGAATGTTCCTGGGTGTTCCGGTCTTTGCGCTGATCTATGAAGCGGTTAAGGACCTTGCCGAACTTCAGCTAAAAGAACGTCATCTGATTATTCCGGATTCGTCTTCGATTGTAGCCGATCCGGTTTTGCCCCCGTCTTCATCTTCGACAGAGAAAACGGAACAAAACTGATCAGACTGCTTTTTGCCTCAACTCGCATCGCTTATGGCGGTGCTTTTTTGTTAATTGATTTTAGACAATTCACTCTTTTCATTACCGTCTGTTCATGTCACAGGGGATTGCTGAACAGAAATGGAAACGATTGAAGAAGCCCGATTAAACGATGGATTTCCCTGCCTGCCTGAAGAAAACGTGCGTAAAAACTGTTTTTTTAATAAAACGTGATATAAGAAAGGCATGGAATTATGGATAGATAGTTTACTTGATGCTCTCAAAGATACGTGGCTCATGCTTCCTTTGCTGTATGTCGTCTATGTCTTTCTTGATGCAATGCAGCGTAAAACCAGCCATGATGACTCGTTTTTCTGGAGCTTACAAAAATACGGACCGTTATTCGGAGCACTATTAGGACTGGTTCCGCAGTGCGGATTCTCCATTCTGGCAGCTACCTTGTACGTGTCCGGCAATATTACCATCGGAACGATGGTTGCTGTTTTTCTTGCTACCAGTGATGAAGCCATTCCGGTCCTGCTTGCCGAACCGACGATGATCCCTTCCCTTGGCTTGCTTCTAGCCTGCAAATTTGTCATTGCCGCCATTGTCGGAACCCTCATTGACCGTGTGATTTTCCCTCATCAGAAGATTCTCTATTTCTCCGATATGCCTAATGAAGACTACGAAGAAGAGGAAGTTGAAGAGTGGAATGAGGAAGAATCTTCCGCAACACCTGGATGTGCGTGCTGCTATCCCCAGTATCCGGTCTGGTTATCCGCTTTAATCCGAACGATTCGCATTTATCTTTTCATCTTTGTCGTTTCGGTTTTAATGAATGTGATTACCGGATGGATCGGTCAGGAAAGACTGAGTTCATTCCTGCAGACTAGTTACCTGTTCCAGCCTCTGTTTGCATCCTTATTTGGATTTATTCCGAACTGCGCCGCAACAGTTGTTCTGTGCGAACTGTTCACAAGCGGTGCATTAAGCTTCGGTTCACTGCTTGCCGGACTGATGACCAATGCCGGTCTTGGCTTAGTCGCATTATTCCAGTATGATCCGAACCGAAAACAGCTTTGGAAAGTCATGTTACTGATGCTGATTCCATCGTTAATCAGCGGCTATCTCGTACAGTGGCTGACCGCAATCCTTTAAATCGAGTAACCCCGCCTGATCAGGCGGGCTTTTCTTTTTCCTCTGACTGAAGACTGATCCAAAAGAAAATCGCCTTTCCGTGCAGACAGAGTCTGCGCAGTAAAGGCGACTGGTGATGAGTGATTTATTTTTCAACGACTTCGTCAAACTCCTGGAATGTATCCATGATCTGCTGGAGTTCACCGGATACATCCTGATTGAGGACTTTCTTTTCGACTAATCCTTTCGTCAGCTGTTTAAGCGGAACTTTGTCCGCATCGATTTTGCCGGATGTTTTCGTTTTCTTTTCCTCTTTTTTTGTTTGAGAAGAAGAGGATTTTACAAATTTTGTATCTTTTTTCGGAACTGCATAGGTCACATCTCCATACAGCTTCTGAATATCAGCCGAAGTCAGGCGGATCGTGCGGTAATCGCGGATTGCCTCTTCCCAGTCCGGATTGGAAATCTGGTCGATGTTGCCTTCCTGAATCGTCAGAATATCGGTTTCTTCGTTATAGTCGAGAACAATGCCGACGTGGTTATGCGCTACATCGGAGGAGAAGAGTGCCCCTGCAGCAGGAGTTTTAGACAGTCTGAACTTATCGGAATGAGCGGCAAGCAGCTGACTGACGCAGTCATAACCGTTACCGGAGAATCCCGGATCGAAACCATACAGTTCATAGAACCGGCCCCAGGCAAACCACGTGCACTGTCCCCATAAAGACGGCGTGTTGTACGGTGAAGCCGCTCCCTTCCAGAATCTGGTAATACTGTAGTCCGGAAGCAGGTTAATAATGCCCATATTCGCGACACGGACCCGGCGATTGGATCTGGCATTCAGCCGTTTAATTGTAATGGTTTTGCCCATTGTGTTATTTACAGATGAGTCTGCCGAAGGTGAGATAATCACAAAACTGTTGGACATGGAATTGTTGGACGGATAGTAAACTTCACTGCCATCAACCGAATCAAAAGGTAAGCCCGGCAAGTTCGGATCGTAACTGTCGTCTGTCGTATAATCATCACCCGGTTTCGGAGTTGGACCCGGCTGGAGATCTGCAGGGGGTTCCACATCAGGTTCTTCCGGATCCTGCGGAGTATCCGGTTTGGTCG
Organism: Allobaculum sp.; assembly: GCA_051873775.1. Lineage (GTDB taxonomy): Bacteria > Bacillota_I > Bacilli_A > Erysipelotrichales > Erysipelotrichaceae > Allobaculum. The sequence continues at coordinate 16,619 of JBJEFF010000030.1, forward strand.
CAATCGGCGGATGGATAAACTCGATGTCCCAGTCAATATCACTGTCATCAAGGCCAGGAACCAGAGCATCGTTATCCGGATCTTCTGAATCAACATCGGGGTCCTGTTCATTCGGTTCATCAACAAATTCGATTTCATGAATCAGTTGGGAATTCCCCGGATAGACTACGTTGCTGACTTCCTGAATTTCGGAGATCGTTTCAAGATCACCCATGGATTCAAAGAGACTTCCATCCGGCTGTGTGAGTGCCGGAGTCTGGTCATTATAATCCGAGGCATCGGCATCCGGAGTCTGGAAGCTTCCATCCGGACTGACCGGAACCTCCTGCGGCTTTGTGATCGTGATGAAATCGGATGGCTGATCCGGTTCAACCTGCAAGGTTGGTTCTTCAACTGGTTCAACGTCTGCAAACGAATCCGTGATTTCTTCCGGTTCATTAATAATTTCTAATTCAGTACCGGAAGAATCTGAGCTGCCTGAAGCCGAAGAGTCTGTCTGCGTAGATGAAATATCTTCAAAATCCTGCTGACTATTATTCTGGTCTGCGGAAGCAGATGGTTTTGAAGACTGTGCAGGAGCATGATTGACCGGTACGGTAATCGGAATCTGAATCGTCGTTGTATACACGAGCGGCAAAGATTCGTGTCTGCTGCCGGAAAGTACTTCTTCCTGAGATGGAAGTGAGGAAGCACGCTGCGTGCTGACATAATCAATCAGCTGGCGATTTGGTTTTATCCCGTTAGATTTTGACACCGGAGTATCTTTAGCCACAACCTGAATCACAGGGATCTGCTGAACAAGCATACTCAGAGCTAAAAGCATTACGGCTTGATTTGACAATTTTCTCAAAGCGGCTTCCTTTCTATATCTGCAAAGCGAAATCTGCGTTTTTTAACTCAAAGACGCAAATCGTTATTACACTAAACGAATGATAATATAAACCGTCTGTTTACTAAAGCGAAAACATACGATTAATATTATCTTAATGTTATTGATTTATCTGCTAGATCGTGAGAATTATAACATTGTTTTTTATGCAATCACAACCTATTCCATCCGTTCCATTTTGAATTTGAATTATTAAATCGAGATTAATGGTTAAAAAAGTGGTTTCAAAGTTTCTTCAGAATCATCATTCTTCTTTCATTTTTCTTACATGCGGCGGCAGACCGTTAGCTCCTGTTTGTATGTGTTCAGTCCTTCTCTTTCTCTTATTCATAAGAGAAATATCGAGAATGAAAGGATCTCAAAGGAGTACATTTTATCGCATGAGAAAGGATCCGTTAGAAATTATAGTTATCCAATGAGGACATACAGGAAATCGATCCAATCCTAGATCAACCCAAAAACCCCAATTTACTGCAGTCAGTTTGTAAGCGTCAAATAATCGACGTGTATTTTGTATCCGTCCTCCTTGGGATAATAGATCTACATTTCAAGGAGGTTTTTTTAAGGTTCTAAGTAAAACTGTGTGGGATTTGTCTTTTGAATAAAAAAATTAAATCT
>JBJEFF010000031.1:0-3482 GCA_051873775.1 Allobaculum sp.
TAGGAACGGCAAAATTTTTTACACTTCTATTACTTCTTTATCGCACATCAGCAAATACTGCGAGAGTCTAATATGCGCGATGCCATCAAAGCTGTGGAGCTAAACAATGGCGCCCCCGGCGTGGATGGCATGACGGTGAATGAGCTGGACGAGTGGTGGCACAAGAACGGTGAAGACTTTCGACAGAAGGTCTATCATAACCAGTACAAGCCATCACCTGTCAAGAGAGTCTATATTCCCAAACCAAACGGGAAGAAAAGACCTCTCGGGATTCCAACCGTCATCGACCGCACACTCCAGCAGGCAACAGCCCAGATTCTGGACTTAATCTTTGATGTCAGTTTCAGTGACAACAGTTTTGGATTGCGCCGTAAGAGAAGCGCTCATGATGCCCTGCACAGAGCACTTGAGTATCTCAACGATGGATACACATGGATTGTTGATCTGGATATCGAGAAATTCTTTGACCGTGTGAATCACGACAAACTGATTTCGATTATTCGGAAGATCATGAATGAAAAAGAAGTCCTCCATCTGATCCGACTCTTCTTACGAGCCGGAGTCATGGAGGAAGGAGTCGTTACGGATAACACACTGGGGACACCACAGGGAGGATGTATCTCACCGCTACTTGCGAATATCTATCTCAATGAGTTAGATCAGGAGCTTGAAAGCAGAGGATTGAGATTTGTCCGCTACGCCGATGATGTCGTCATTTTCGTTAAATCGGAACGTTCAGCAGAATGGGTTATGAAATCTGTCTCAGCATGGCTAGAGACAGAATTGTTTCTCACCGCCAGTCCGACCAAAACAAAGGTCTGCCGGCCGACCGATAGCCAGTTTCTCGGATTCACGTTTTGGAAGAGTAAAGGAACCTGGAAGCTCAGACCAACAAATGATCGAAAACAAAGATTAAAAGACAAGGTGAAGGAGATCCTCTGCCGAAAGAAAGCCAGTGCAATGAAACTTGAGGTTGTTTTCAAGAGAGTCAACTGGGTCGTGCGGGGATGGATTAACTACTTCTCCATTAGTTCAATGAAGACATTCCTCAAAGAATTTTCCGGATGGCTTCGTCACAAAATCAGAGTCGTTATTGTCAAACAGTGGAAAAAGCCCAAAACGATTTATAGGAATCTAATGATTCTCAATAAAAAGTTTCATTGCGGATACTCAGATGAAAAGATTCGACAGTTTGCGAACTCTAGACTAGGTATATATCGAACCACAGGATTGCAGGATACAACCGACTACTTTGTCCCAAAGCCCTCGGAATGAAAAATAAGGATCGTCCTGGCTTGATCGATCCTTATGGTGTTTACATCAATTTAAATAAATTCTAGTTACGATACACCGAAGCGCCGTATACGAGAACCGTACGAACGGTGCGATGAGAAGAGCGGAGCCACCGAGCTCCCTTCTACTCTATTGTAAGCCGAAACATCCTGAAAAAACGAAAAGAAATCATCTGAAACGGAATCTGGAAAATATCACATATCAGATAATCTCAGAAACAGTGAAGATTAAGAATCATATTTTTATTCTCTTTAAAAGACAAAAGTACGATACCTTTAAGACTTGCGACTCTTTTTGTTAGCGTGTTTGTTTGTTATAATTCAAGTTCAAGGAAAGCGAAAATTATGGAATATTATCAGATTCTGAAACAAAGACGACTTGATTTAAATCTGTCGATTCAAGATATTGCCGTTCAGACAAGGCTGCGCCCTGAATATATAAGAGCGATCGAAGAACATAATCTCGACATTTTCTCGGATGATTTTTCGTATGTCCGCTACTTCGTTCATGGGTACTGTGATGCGATCGGCGTCAACTGGGACTACATCAAAGACGCGGTGGATGCGGATGTCATGGCTTATGCGGCGGCAAGAGACCAGGCTTTAGAACAGGCACAGGTCAAGATGATTCAGTCAATGCCGTCTGCAAAACCATCGAAACAAACAAGCCGCGCGAATCAGAAGCGCCGCACTCAGAAAAACATGAAAAACAGCGCGTCCAAACTCTCGCGCTACATCAGCTGGGGCAATCAGAACAGACTTTCACGTCTGATTCTGGTCTGTGCAATCAGCCTGATCGGCGTATTTGCAGTATTCGGCTACATTTCACGAAGCCGTGCTTCCGCTTCGCTTGAAGCACAGCGTCAGGCACGTGAACAGGAGCTGAAAAATCAGGAAGCAACCACACAGCGTCTGGCAGAAGATCTGCAAAGCCGCAAGCGAACTGACGGATCAGGCGACCAGCAGGGAGCACTTAGTCTGACAGCTCTTGGAAACGACAAGTATCGCCTGAGCGGTTTCCTGCCGACAACGACCACGATCCCGATTACCATTACTCCGAATGGTACCCAGAACGTGACCATTTACTGGAATGACACACCGGCACATTCTGCTTCCAGCGATAAGGCGATCAACTACGATCTGCAGGCTGAAGGCGATGGTGTTCTTCAGGTTACGATTTCCGGTTCGACGAAAACTGCATCCATGAGTATCGGCGGCTATATTATTCCTGAAAACTGCCTCGTTCCGGATACAAACGGAACACTCACCATCCAGTTTGAAGTGGTTCATGACGGAACTCCGGTGACAAATAACGAGTCTTCTTCTGTTGAGAACAATTCCTCTGAAGAAGAACCGAGTGAATACGAATCCCAGTATGAAGAACCTGTGGAAGAACCGGTTGATGATCCTTCCTACTACGAAGACTATCCGGGTTACGAAACGGATTATGAAGAACCGATCTATGAAGAACCAATTTATGATGATCCGAACAACTACATCTATGATGATGGTACTGGTGATTACGTCGATTACGGAACGGATATGGATTACTATCCGGTCGATGGCAATGGTCAGCCGATCATCCCTGAAGCCGGTTATTAAAAAGGAAGTTTGAACTATGAAGAAAATGAATTTACCTAATAAGCTGACCGTGATGCGCATGATCATGGTCCCGATTCTGTGGGCTGTCTATTTATGCATACCGGCAGACATGGGAATTGTTTCTCAGGAAGCAGGTCTTGGCTTACGCAACATTCTCGTTTTAATCCTGTTTGCGGTTGCTTCTCTGACTGACATGCTCGATGGCAAAATCGCCCGCAAGAGAAACCTGATTACTTCTTTCGGAAAATTCCTTGATCCGATTGCGGACAAGATGCTCGTCAATACGACCCTGATTCTGCTTGTCTACAACCATGAAGCATCGGTTATCCCGGTACTCATCATGATCGCACGCGATTTAATCGTTGACGGACTCCGTCTTTCTGCTGCAAGTCAGGGTGAAGTGGTTTCTGCCGGATTCTCCGGGAAACTGAAAACTGTCCTGCAGATGATTGCGATTATTCTGCTGCTTCTGTGCAACTGGCCATTTGTCTATCTGCACCTGCCTGTTGCCGAAATTGCATTATGGGCTGCAGCCTGCGTCAGCATGTATTCCGGCTGGGTTTATTTCGATAAACTCAAAGGTTACGT
>JBJEFF010000032.1:0-18008 GCA_051873775.1 Allobaculum sp.
AGGTCAAATTCAGTGATTGACCACTGAAAACATTCGAGCAGTTCTCCTGCTTCAATACTTATGGATTTCGCCAGGTTTTCCGGTGTGTGAAACTGATCCCAGTCCCGTTCTGCACTGAACTCGCGGAATGCTTCCTGTAATTTATTCATATAAAACTCCTTTTTGATCATTGAATTTAGTAAGGGTAAAACTGAAGCTGAATTTAATTTGTACATCAGTCATTATACCTGATCTGCTGACGTATGTTTGATTGGATATAAAAATCCCCGGAACTTATGAAGACTCCGGGGAAAAGCAGGAGAGTATGTTCGGGAATAAAATCAGATCAAATCGGTAATGTTCAATCTGGAGTTTTATTCTTTATTTTTTAGGATCTGACCATATTTATACAGTGCGGTAATCGCATTAACCGCCTGTTCAGCGGTCGGATAAGCAGGAATACCGTTATCGCGCAGCTTCAGGATAATGTCATGACATTCCTTGCCACCCTGACATTCCATAATAACCGGCTTGTTCAGGTCTTTGTTTTTCTTGTAGACCGCAATGACCTCGTCGGCAACCTGATTAACATCGGTTACGGCAGTCGGACAGATGGAAACATAGACGAGGTCTACATTCGGATCACGCAGTGCCTGACTGACGGCACCTTTGTACTGGACAGGAGTAGCAGTGCCGGAAATATCTACAGGGTTGAGAGGGGAACCGAACATTGGCATATAGTTGCGGATTCGCATCGCAAGTGCCGGAGAGATTTCCGTTAATTCATGAAGCGGAAGACCTTTTCTTTCGAAATGATCACAGGAGAGTAATCCGGATCCGCCGCCGTTCGTAATCATGACGATATTATCGCCTTTGAGAGGAGGCATCATACCTAAGGCAAGGGAGACATCGAGGAATTCCTGCCAGGTTTCCGCACGGATTGCGCCGGCTTCATCAAAAATCTGCTGGTAGAAATCATCTTCATGCGGATTTTCGGAAGCTGTGTGCGCAAAGGCTGCTTTCTTACCAATATGGCTTCCGCCGACTTTGATGACAACAACTGGCTTGGAAGATTTCTGAACGGATTTCTTGAATGCTTCCGGAGAATCGAGTCCTTCAATATAAACCGCAATAGCACCGGTATTCGGATCTTTGTCCGCATAATCGATGAATTCAGAGAAATCGACATCGGCTTTGTTGCCCAGACCGACAAAGAACGACATGCCTAGGTGATCTTCCTGGCTTGTTCCAAGTGCCGCAAGCAGGTTCGCACCGGACTGGCTGATCATCGCAACAGGTCCTGGAACCGGTAAGTAAGGAATAAATCCACAGTTGAAGTGGAAATACGGCGAACCCATACCAACGAGGTTCGGTCCGATCAACGGCATCTTCTGATCACGGCAGAACTGAGTTAATTCATTCTGCAGTTCTTCACGTCCGATTTCCTTGAATGCGGAGGTGGAGATCACCACAATTTTTACGCCTTTTGCAGCACAGTCTTCGAGAACGGATTTAACGACATGCGCCGGAACGGCAACGAAGGCAAGATCGACATCTTCTTCGATATCTTTCACTGTTTTATAAGCCGGCAGCCCCTGAACTTTTACAGCACGCGGGTTAACCGGGAAAATTTTGCCATTATAGCCCCATTTCTGGAGTCCTTCAATAACTTTGAAACCGACTTTACCATCGAGACGGCTCGATCCGACAACCGCAATCGATTGAGGGTTAAGCGCGTAGGGAAGGCGGTCAATGACATACTGGCGGGATTCTTCAATACGCATAGCTTCTATTCCTCACTTTCACAGAGCGGGCAGACTTTTGCTGACTTGTCCATCCGGTTCTGGAGAACGTCATCAGTAAAGATGCACATCTCCCACTGATCTTTGTCATCGTCTAAACGGGCGGTCCAGCGTCTGAACTGGCGCGGCGAATTCGCCTCAAGGATTTCTTCAACTTCCGGATAGGAAGCGATCATGTCATGCAGCGCTTTGGTATCGGTTAATTCTTCATAAGCCATCAGGATGCAGTCATGATAGCTGTCCGTAAATTCAAAGATATTATTGAAATCTGCTGATGCAGCAAGTTCATCCATGATTTGTTCCTTGCGATAGCTCGGAACGTTCTGGAACATCCGGACGAGATAACAGTGGTTATTCAGTCCGAGTTTCATGAAGTTGAGGAAGATCATGTTGATTAGGAATCTTCCATGATCCATGATCTCTTCACAGTCTGCTTTCATCTGTTCGGCATTCAATCCCGAGAGTTCCTGCAGCACATCAAAGTCGAACAGATCAGCGGCGCTTTCCGTATTATTTAAAGCATCGATGATCGCGAAATCCTTCGCATCGATTTTATCGGTGTGGGCAAGCAGACGTTCACGCGCTTCATCGGAGAAGACGAATTTTCTAAAGTCATCTCCCTTGATATCAAACTGATTGACGGAACTTTCACGCAAATCACGGCGAACCGGACAAATGTGAACATATTCCACCCATGGATTCTTTTTGATCGGATCGAGGACACCTTCAAGCAGATTGTCGAGGACGCGCATATGGTTGCCGCAGTAATAATCAAAATCGCCGGAATCGCACATATAGCCTGTACAGATTTCATTATTATTCTGGATCCAGTCGGTCAGCTTCTGCTTTTCTTCTGGCGGGCATCCGTTTTTCATTTTGACAACCCAGTACCACAAGCCGAATCCGAAGACACCAACAGATGAGTTCTTCACCAGCATCAGAATCCGCTCATCATACATTCTTTGAAGACGCGATTTCACTTCTTCAGTCGGAATACCCGTAATCTCGGATACGCGCTTCAGATTAAAAACATCCGGACGGGTTTGGTAAAAGCTTTTTGCGACATTATACGAAGCAACTTTAGGACTGTCAGGACCGACAATTCCTGGTTCGAGGAAAGCCATTCCGCGTGGTGTAAAATAGTATTCCTGCATCCACTGCTGCTTCTCTTCTGTTCCCAGAAGGTATTTTTTCATTCGTAGTTTCCTCCTTAAAATGAATGAATCAATTTATATTCATTATAAACCATAAAATGAAACCGGATACATAATATGAAAAATATAACTAGACGTTTCTGTAAGGATGACCAGATAAAAATTAATCTCTCTAAAACAGTAGGATAGAGAAGTGAACTGAGACAAATTATAAATAATGATATAGGAGTCATTTAGGGGTGTATATGACAAAAAATGATTTTGAAAAAAGAAGAAGGAAATAAAGGATAAAAAAAACACATCCTTCGATGTGTTCTGTTCAAGATGGTGCCGGCGGTGGGACTCGGACCCACACACCCTCGCGGATAACAGATTTTGAGTCTGTCTCGTCTACCAATTCCGACACGCCGGCATGTATTTTAGAATCCAGATAACCGGATAACGAAATTATATTACCCGATTATCTTTGGACGATCAATAGGAACAGAAAAATTCTTCGGGCGCTTTCAGAACGGGAAAGTTGATTTTTTCGGTGGTTTTATTGAGTGAAAATTGATGTCTGTTATAAAATATTCTCGAGAGTTAATCGTTTTAAAATGAACGATAAGAGGACCAATATGTCAGATATCAAACCTGTAAACTATGATTCTTTTCGCGCTTATATACCTGATTTTGTCGAAAAGACCGCAATGTTCCATGACGGAACGATGAATCTTAAAGAATATAAAGGTTTTTCCGGAAAGTTCGGAAGCTATGCTCAGCGCGGCGGAAAAAAACACATGCTTCGTCTGCGTATGACTGCCGGCAGACTGACTCCGGAAAAACTGCGCTTTGTTGCTGATATGGCAGAAGAATATGACGTCAGCCCGATTCACTATACAACCTGTCAGACTGTTCAGTTCCATAATCTCGATCCGGAAGTCCTGCCGGAAATCATGGATAAATCACTGGATGCGAAAATTGTCTGGTATGGTGGCGGAGGAGACTACCCGCGTAACGTGATGGCATCCCCGCTTTCGGGAACGGAAGACGAATATTTCGATATCATGCCTTATGCTGATGCAGCCGCTGAATTCCTGCTCGACTTCATCGATCAGGACAAGATGCCGCGTAAACTGAAAGTGGCTTTCTCCAACAACGAAGCAAATGTTACCCATGCAACATTCCGTGATCTCGGATTTGTCGCAAGACCGGACCAGACTTTCGATGTGTATAGTGCCGGCGGTCTGGGTAAGGAACCGCGCTTAGGGGTTAAAGTTGCCCAAAAAGTAAAACCGGATCAGATCCTTTACTATATCGAAGCGATGATCCGTATGTTCCGTAAAAATGGTAACTATGACAACCGCAATAAAGCCCGTACCCGTTTCATGCAGGAAACGTTAACATCGGAAGAATTCCAGAAGGAATATGACGCTGCACTTGAGGCTGTCCGTGCTGAAAAAGATCTGACTTTAACGGATCTTGATCTTCATGAAGTCAGCAAGCAGCCAGATGGTGAACCGCTTGAAGAATCCTTCCTTGTCCGTAAACAGAAACAGGATGGTCTCTATTCCGTTTATTTCCATCCGAAAGGCGGTATCGTTTCTAAAGAAACCATGAAAGCTTTAGCTGATGCGATCGAAAAGATGGATGATGTGGAAATCCGTATATGCCCGGATGAAAGCAGCTATATCATCAACCTGACGGCTGATGAAGCGAGAAAAATTCTGTCAATCGTTGAAAAAGAAGCCGCCAAAACAGTGTTTGAAACTTCAAACGGCTGTATCGGAGCGTCCATCTGTCAGGTCGGCCTTCGTGATTCCCAGGCGGTTCTGCAGGAAATTCTTGATGCTGTTGCAGATGCTGAAGGTATTGCGGATGATGCACTGCCGCAGATTCACATTTCCGGATGCATGTCGTCCTGTGCCGCTCATCAGGTTTACCCGATCGGTTTCAGAGGCAATCTGAAAGTGATCGACAAGAAACCTGTACCTGCATTCTCCTTATTCTTAATGGGTAATGAAAAGCAGGGAACTGAAAACATTTCCGAAGAAGCTGGCGTAATCGCTCAGAGCGACCTCGGTAACTACCTCGTTAAAGTCGGTCAGATGGTAACCGAATCTGGTCTATCCTTTGACGAATGGTTAGAGAAGAACCCGAATGCCCTGAAAGAACTTGCCGAAGAATTCTTTATCTAAAGCCATTTTTAACGTTCTGTCTAATTGCCCCGGAAGAGGAGAAATCCTTTTTCGGTTTTTTTCTATGACAGACCGGGCAATAAAAAGGCTCCGTTGCGTTTAAGCAACGGAGCGGAAAATCTAAGGCGGGAATCAGTGACAGCTATTTCTTTTCATGAAGAAGGATCTGACCTTGTGTCGGATTTTTCAGGATCGCACCGACTACCGGATGAGCGACATACATTTCATCAAGGTAGGCAATTTCTTCATTGCTTAAATGAACGTTGAATGCGACCACCGCATCATCGATGTAGCGTGTTTTCGTTGCGCCGATAATCGGTGCAGCAATCCCTTTGGCCCATAACCATGCAATCGCAATTTGGGTCATCGTGCAGTTATGCTTTTTGGCAAGTTCGTCAACACGTGCAACAATCTTCATGTCTTCTTTTTCCATGCGGTCATACTTGCCATGCAGAACGTTGTCTGTTTTAGAGCGCAGCGAATTGCTGTTCCACTCCGGTCGCGTTAAATGACCACTTGCGAGAGGACTATAAGGCATTAAGGAAACATTCATCTGCTTGCAGACTGGGATTAAATCACGTTCGTCTTCACGGTAGAGCATGTTGTAGTGGTTTTCCATCGTAGAAAACATTGTCCAGCCGTGATCTTTGGCACACTGCTGCATGTTGTAGAACTGATAGGCATACATAGCCGAAGCACCGATGGCACGGGCTTTTCCGGATTTAACGAGCTCGTCTAAAGCTTCCATAGTTTCTTCAATTGGCGTCTCGTAATCAAAACGGTGAATAATATATAAATCGAGATAGTCGGTTCCTAAGCGTTTTAATGTTCCGTCGATTTCGCGCAGAATCGCTTCTTTAGAAAGACGTCCTTCATTGAAATAGACTTTGGAGGCGATCACGACATCCTCACGTTTTGCATATTTCTTTAAAGCTTTACCCAGGTATTCTTCGCTAGTGCCATTTGAGTAGCAGTTTGCGGTGTCGAAAAAGTTAATGCCCGCATCAAGAGCATGTTTAACGATTTCATCAGTTTTTTCTTCATCCAGCGTCCAGGCATGCATGGATCCGGCCTCACCGAAGCTCATACATCCCAGGCACAGTTTTGAAACACGGTACCGGTATTTCCTAAAGTTGTATATTCCATTAATAACTTCTCCTTCAGTAAGAAACAGATTCATGCCAACCTGTCTAGGTTTAATCTGTTTCTTAACGATGATTTAGATAAATTCATTATGGAAAATGAATCTGTATTTGTATAATGCTTATCTGGAAAACTGAACAATGCTTAAAAGGTATTGATAAACAGGAAGAAAAGGTTCCGGGTTAATCTGAATCAGGAAATTTTCTAGAAAACGTAAGGAAATAAATCTGTCATTGGTAAGAGACGGCTTTAAAATTATCGTAAGGATTAATCCGATAAGGAGAAATACAATGCGATTACATTATAAAAAACAGTTTAACGGTGATGTTGACAGTCTGCCTAAACATGAACACGAACCGGGTGCTGTTAAATTTAAGGAAATTAATGACTTTAAAAAACTTTCAATCATTCTCAATGCAGTATCGATCGTACTGATGATCGGTCTGGTGATCATTGATTACCTTGTCTTTAAGAATTTTAATCTGTTCTCGATTCCGAGTCTGATCGGAATCATTCTCAGTCTGGTCGTACTCTTTCCGCATGAACTGCTGCACGCCGTATGCTTCAAGGAAGACGTGGAACTCTATACCGCATTAGATAAAGGCATGCTGTTCGTGACCGGAACCGAGACATTTTCAAAGGCGCATTTTATCTGGATGTCCTTGTGTCCGAATATTGTGTTCGGTTTTATTCCGTGGATTCTCGGACTCACCTTCCAGAACTGGATTGGCGCGGAGACACTTGTAGCTCTAGGTACCATCGCGATTGCGATGGGTATCGGGGATTATTACAATGTCTTGCATGCCCTGACGCAGATGCCGAAAGGCTCACGCTGCTACATGTATGGTATGAATACCTACTGGTATATGCCGAAGTCTCATCAGTACGACTGACAAAAAGAGAATGATCTGTGTTTTGCTTTAAAAATTTAATTTTTACCGAAACATAAGCCGCTTCCAACCGGAGCGAACCGGAAAGAAGCGGCTTTCGTGCGTATGATAAATGATCAATAACTAAACTGGATGAAGTTTTACGGTCTAGAAAGAAGTCCAGCCGCCATCAACTTCAATGATGACACCGGAAATATAGCTGGATTCATCACTTGCCAGGAACAGTGCCGTATTGGCAATATCTTCCGGTACGCCCGGAGCAGGAGAAATGGACAGAACCGGCTGTAAAGTGGAGTAACCTGTCACGTTCGGCTGACCCATAGAGTTCGCAATTTCAGTCGCAATTCCACCCGGCGCAATGATATTGCAGCGGATCTTATTATTCTTGTACATAAATGCTGTATTGCGGGAAACCGAGTTGATTGCAGCTTTAGAAGCGCAGTAAACAGGACCTGCAGCCTGATGCATGGATCCGATAGAGGATACATTAATGATATTTCCGCCATTGCCCTGTTCCAGGAAGATTCTGCATGCTTCACGCATTGCAGCCATCGGACCATGAACATTTACTGCCATGACTTTTTCATAACGTTCGTCGCTGAATTCGGCAATAGGAGCCATGTCATCCATGATACCTGCATTGTTAACGAGAACATCGAGACGGCCGAAGTTTTCAACTGCGGCTTTAATCATGCCAGTGATATCTTCGTTTTTGGTAACGTCGCCTGCATAAACAACAACTTTGCCGGCTTCGTCTTTCAGACTTTGAGCCAGTGCTTCGAGGCGTTCTTTTCTGCGTGCAACCGCAACAACATTCGCACCTTCGCGGACGAATAATTCGACGATGGCTTTCCCCATTCCGGAAGAAGCACCAGTTACGACAACGGATTTATTGTCTAATCTCATAATTGATCCTTTCCAGACAATCTGTCTTTAAGTATGTAACAGACAATATCTCAAAGATTGACATCGATGTCAATGAGAAATGTTATATAAAACATATAAATGAAAGCGATTAACAGAGCTGATCGTGAGAAAGGAAAGGCAAAGGATGATCTTTCTCATTCCTGCTTGAACGGAAACATCTGACACAGACGACAGATGTTTTTTATGGTTTTTAAACTTGATTGAAAAGCAGGATGGCTTTTAAATGGAGAAGAAAAACAGTTCTGAATATATTAGAACTGACTGTTTCCGGTATTGATTTAAACTGCTGCCGAAAACAGTCATCAAACAGTTAGATAGGAATTGAAAATTTTATGGAAAATCGAAAAGCCCGTTACATGGCAATGGCTTTAGCCTGCCTGATGGCTGTTACAGGTATAACAGGATGCACGGCATCTTCCAATCAGAATCCTTCGTTGGCCACTACGGAAGCAGCATCCCCATCTGAAAAGATGGAATTCACAGATGATCTGGGGCGCACAGTGGAAATAGAAAACCCAAAACGCGTTGCCTTTCTGATCGGCAGTTTTGCGGATGAATTTATTGATGCCGGAGGAAAAGAGAGAATTGTGGCAGCACCCCATGATGCCTGGACTTCATTTGATCTCGATCTTGGAGATGATGTCGCCGATCTTGGAGATGTGAAAAACATTTCTTCGGAAACGTTGATTGCTTCCGCACCGGACCTGGTTATTGCTTCCGCAAAAAACGAAAGCCAGAAACAGATGCTCGAGACTCTCGACCAGGCCGGGATTCCGGTTCTATATTATGACGTCTCTACATTTGAAGACTATCTGCGTACGCTGGATGCTTTCTGCAAACTGACGGGTGATGAAGAAGCTTATATCGATCATGGTCAAAGTCAGCAGGAAGCCATTGAAGCGATACAGAATACTGAACGCTCAACGACACCGAAAGTTCTTGCGTTGCGTGAAACCGGCAAGGGAATTAAAGCTCTCGGATCGGAAAACTCATTGCTCGGTGCCATGCTTGCGGATCTGAAAACAGAAAATATTGCCGGCGACGGCGGTTTTGATACGTTATCGATGGAAACGATCCAGCTTGAAAATCCGGATTACATTTTCTATGTCGCACAGGGAAAAGACCTCGAAACGGCACAGGAAATGGCTGACCGTCTGTTCAGCGAAGAAGTCTGGAAGAATCTCGATGCCGTGAAAAACGGACACGTCTACGTCCTGGATCAGAAACTTTATAATTTAAAACCGAACGCAAAATGGGCAAAGGCGTTGCAGGAACTGGAATCAAAGCTTTATGACGAATAAACAGAATACTGCACTTGGGATTTCTCTATTCGTGATGGTCGCAGCCTTCTGTATGTCACTGCTTGTCGGCAGTGCAGGATGGCCGACAGAGTGGAATCCGACGATGCAGACGATATTCATGCATATCCGGCTGCCACGCGCTCTTGGAGCTGTTCTTGCCGGAAGTGCTCTGGCCATCAGCGGTGCACTCGTCCAGACGGTTCTCAATAACCCTCTTGCCAGTTCCAATTTGATCGGAATCAATTCGGCTGCGGGCTTTTTCTCGATTCTGATGTCGATTCTGCTTCCGACCTCCTTTGTGGCAAGTCAGATTGCCGGCTTTATCGGGGGACTGATCTGTGCGGGGCTGATTCTGTTATTAGTCTGGGTGCGGCATGCAAATAAGCTGACGGTTCTATTAGCGGGTCTTGCCATTTCGCAACTGTTTAATGCAGGAATTGATCTGCTTACAGTCTTTGTTCCGGACGCACTGAACGGTTACGTTTCTTTTAAAATCGGATCGCTTGCTTCAGTTTCTCTGACCAAATGTGCTTATGGAGCAATCCTGATCATACCTGCACTTCTCCTCGTTTTTGCGTGTACCAGACAGTTTGAAATGTTTTCTCTAGGCACCAGGCAGTCACAGGCTTTGGGACTTTCTGTTCGAAAGTGGACGATTATCTTTCTGTTGATTGCTTCCTTGTTATCTGCCGCAACGGTGTCGTTTGCGGGAATGCTCGGCTTTGTCGGTCTGATTGTCCCGGCATGGCTGCGCAGATTTCATCTGCCCCCATTTGCCTATCTCGGACAGTGCGTGTGCTGCGGGGCCGCTTTAGTTTGCATAGCCGATCTGATCGGACGGGTTCTGGTTCTGCCGTGGGAAATGCCGGCGGGACTGATTCTTTCCCTTGCAGGGGGACCATATTTTCTGTATCTGCTTTTAGGAAGAAGGGGACTGAATGCTTGAAATCAGACATCTTGATGCCGGGTATCCGGATGTAAAAGTCATTCATGATTTCTCCTACTCCTTTGACGGATCGAAATTCTATGTTCTGATTGGCCGCAACGGTTCGGGAAAATCAACACTGCTCAATACGATCGGTGGCTGGCTGAAGCCTGAAAACGGACAGGTTCTGATTGATGGGCAGGATCTGTTTAAACTTTGCGATGTCGATAAAGCAAAACTGACTGGACGGGTGATGACGGAATTTGATTCGATCTCGATGAGTGTAGAACGCTTCGTTCTGCTCGGGGCATATTGCCGTCAGCCCTGGTTTTATTCCGATGATGACAAGGAAAAAGAGACGGCAAAACTGATCCTGAAAAAATTGCATATTGAAACTCTTGCTTACAAGCGGATGGATCAGATTTCTTCGGGCCAGAAACAGAAAGCAGCCATTGCCCAGGTTCTTCTGCAGAATCCTTTCTGTCTGTTTCTCGATGAACCGGGAAGTTATCTCGACATTGCCTCCCGTTTTGAACTGATGGACACACTGCGCCAGCTTCGTTCGCCGGAGCGTGTTCTTCTTGTGGTAGTTCACGATCTCGATCTTGCGCTACGGTATGGTGACGAAATCCTTGTACTCGATGAAGGAAAACTCGTTTTCGCCGGAAGCCCGGAAAGTCTGGTAAAGAGTTCAGTGCTTGAAAATGTTTTTGGAATCGTTCTCAAAGACTGGGATGAAGAAACACGGACTGTAAGAATTCTTCCGGTATCGAATTCATATGGAAAAGAGTAGGGAAAAGCGCTCTGATGGTAAAAATCAGAACTTTACCGAATGGAGTTGTTGGGGAGGAAAAATTTGCACATCTTAATATTATGGTAAAGATTAATGAACAATTTGTATAAATTAATCGTTTTCTCAACACTTTTCATGTGAAAAATCTGATTTTTGAACGGTTTAAAATGAGATATAAACATTCTTTCCAAAACGTTTAAAATGTCAAAATTTAGAGTAATTAATAATCATATATTATTATATTTTACTTATAATAAGTTATAAATTTACATGAAATGTTTTAATATTTAAATGTACCATATTTAGATTTCAAATAATATGTTTCATTTCCATAAATAATCTGAATAATTTAAGCTCTTCAGATTCATGAATATTACCTTGAATAAGGCAAGAATTCCTTTAAAAAACAGACACGCCGGCCTCTTGATTTTTCCTAAGAAACCAGCGTGTTTTCTTTTGGATTAAAAATGCATCGAATATGTAATTGAATAAATAAAAATAAAATTTCTACCATTCAGGGTGATCCTCAAGAATGCAGGTAAGAATTCCCTGAGGACTGCTCGAACCTGCGACTAGAATTCTAGAGTGAGCAATACCATTTTCAATCACTCTGGCAATATCATCTGAGAGGCAGACATAGGATTTCACCACCGGACGTGTTGCGAGGTTAATCCATGCTTTTGCAGCAGTACGTGAAGCGAGCACGAGATAGTCATAATTCACGTTCGCCTCAATGGCTCTAGCTGGCTTACAGGAAAAGCCGTAAAGAGGAACGAATCGGACTTTCGCTACCTGGTTTAAGGTATCGGCAAGCACCGGTAAAGCCTGATCACTCTGAAACAGAACGATATCCTGTAAAATCTGATTTGGTTCTAATTCATTTTTAAGTATATTTGCTAAAGATCGGGAGTTTCCTTCGCCGATCCAGTCAGCGTAAATACCGTGTTTTTCCAGTTCTTCAGCACTTCCCGAACCGATCACGGCAAATTTAAAACCGGCTAACTGACGCATATCGATATGCTGCTGACGAAGAAGAGCAAAGAAGCACTCCACTCCGTGAATACTGCTAAAAACAAGCCACGGATTTTTAAGCTTCAGGAGGAAACTTAGATCTGTTTCATGGTTCGTATAGACGTTTTCCAAAAGACGGGCATACTGAAAACAGACGGGTAGCATCTGAATCAATTTATTTGAAAAAACATCTGAAGACGTCAATCCAATTCGAATCTTAGGTTTAGGAATGTAACTGTTTACACTCCCTCCGATCAAAATGATTCCGGGAGATTTGAGTCCTGCTTCTTCTGCTTTTCTGGCAAGATTGGCTAGAGGGGCCTTTACAGATTCCGTAAGGGTAAAGACCGGGCTAGTCAGGATGGCACTTGGTGTGAGAGGATCTAGTCCGCCTTCAATGAGGTGAGTGGCAATCGATTCAATCTCGCTCATGCCCATTAAAAAGACGCGTGTGCCTTGAAAAGCAGCGATCTGCTGCCATTCACTAAAGGAACGCTCTGTCGTTGCCCGATGGGCGGTTAAAACCATGAATTGGCCTGCTTCCGGTCGTCTTGTTAAGCCGAACTGTTCTTTAGCCGGTATGCCGTAAAAACTTGAAATACCGGGTATGACTCTAACGTCGATGCCGTTCTGTTCAAGATACTCAATCTCTTCCATTCCACGTCCGAAAATCATCGGATCACCGCCTTTGAGACGGACCACTTTCCTTCCTTCTTTGGCTGTCTGAACGAGAAGGGAATTGATTTCAGCCTGATCGGCGCTCTTCATATGGCCGCGCTTACCGCGATAGATCTTTTTTGCGTGAGTTGATAATGACACAATACTGGGATCAATTAAATCATCATAGATTAAAATGTCCGCTTCCTCTATGGTCCTGGCCGCTTCGATGGTCAGCCAGGATACGTCATGACATCCCGCACCGACTAAATAAACCTGCGGACGAAAAGACGGAGTCAGATTTTTTGTCTGATGCAGTTCAGTCATCGTACTGGTGTAAAAATTGTTCGAATTGTTGTTCATCTAGGCAGTTTCCTTTTTCCAGACAGGCATAAAAGAGATCCCGAAAGAGTTCATGACGTACATGTGCAGGGTAACGGGCAAGAAGAACCGGCCGTTTATTCGCGAGCCATACGAGTATCTCATCAAAATGATCTGTTTTCTCATTCAGCAGGGAGCGTATTTCCTTTTTTAAATACTGTGCCGCACTCGGAGATGCACCGGAAGTCGATATACCGATGGAGAGTTTCTCTTTCATCACTGTCGCACCGAAAATGCATGAACTCAGTCCTGCATCATCGACAACGTTACATAAACGATTTATATTTAATGCATTATGAGCGATTTTCAAATTTTCCTGAGGATCATTTGTGGCGGCGATGATCAGGAAGAAATCTTCAAGATCAGACGGTTTCCATACCCGCTTCACTTTGCAGATGGTCGGATACTGATCAAATTCTGATAAGAATTCTTTTGCAATCACTGTGATTTCAGCACCGGTAACCAGAAGACGCTTTGCTTTTTCCAGCGCGGTATGGCCGGCACCGATGATCAGTACGGGTTTATGTTCAAAGTCAAAAAACAGTGGATAATAAGCCATTCAATTACCTGCTTTCTTCAGACAGTATAGCGTATCCCGGCTTCGGATCTTACCGATATGATTCGAAAGCTTAAACCGCCCATAAAACGCATAGGGATTTATAAATAACTTGATTTCGGTCATAAAATTCTTAAAAATTTAAAATTGATAAAAATAACTCATTTTAGTACACTTTTTTTTCCGGTTCACCCTTTAAATGGCCTCTTGGTCAAAGTGATAATATGAAATTGACAGAATGGAACTTGTTTGTTTATCGGTCAATCTTCTCATGTTGAAAAGACAACATCGTACAGTGAACACTGATGGATGTGAGTCGGATCGAATGGGAAGTTATCCGTTACTGCATCCAAGTTTCATTTTGTGAGTGTCCTGCACGATTCACTTTGCGCTCAGCCACTTAGAAATTTTTGGTCAAGATCTGGCGTATTTTTGAAGGGTCAAGCAAATTTGCCACAGATTGAAAAGAAGAACGAAAGGAAAAGCTTCTCAAAGCGCATTGTGGATTGGTTTCAAAATTACTTTCTCAATCCAGTAAAGAGAAAGTGAGATACCGCTTAGCTGAGCGGGAGTTTATGCATGTGAACTGTTAGTCCCTTGCAATGCTTCCAATACTGACAGTTTGAGCATGAAAAAAACCGTAACGCAACTACGTTACGGGATTTGAGAAGCAGGAAAAAATTTTATGTCTAAAAAACCTGCCTGCGTATACCTTGAAGAAGGAAGCCCTGAGTACTCTGTATTTCATGCCATCCATGAAACACGTGAGAAGCTCAACATCACGCAGACCGAGTTAGCAAGACGAACTGGCATTGACCAGGGAGACATTTCGAAACTGGAAAGAGGTACTCGGAATCCATCCCTTAAACTGCTGAAGCGCCTGGCAAAAGGCCTTGGCATGGAACTGAAAATCTATTTTGTTCCTCTTGACTCTGCTGAGGATCCTGAAGATCAGGCCAAGAAATCCGGATGAAAATCCGGATTTTTTGGTATTTGGGAAAAATGAATTCCTATGCATAAATCCGTGCTAAATCAGGTATTATATAGAAAGCCTTTCTGCTTCTACATTTAAATGATATCGAATTGAAAGACAAAAAGTGAATTACTTTCACGATTTTTTTTGAATTTAAAAACCTCATTTGAGCTACTTTTGATCATTTTTTATTGCTCATTTTCCATAAGTTAAACCTTTAATTTTTTAATTCGGAAAAGAAGTAATCTGATCAAAATGACAGAAAATATTTCGGCACAACTGAGCAAAATATACGAATTCGGGCAAAAAAGCTATGGACTTCAGGAATGACATTCGTACAATCTCGAAACTAGATAAACCTGTCCGATATATATGGAAAACCGGAATGGCCATGAAAGAAAAGAGAAACGAGAAGACAGTCCGGACCCTTTCATTTATAAATGGAATAAGGAATGAAGAGGATTTAATTCAAATTAGAAATGAAAACAGTCAGCTCGAATCTGTATGGCGAATCAGACAGAGAAAGACTGATAAGATATAAGGAAGTTACAGAATAGAAAGTCGAGGAAAATATATGGCAGAGAACTGGAACGAGGAAACAAATCTGGATGTTCTGGAACACGAACTAATCGGGGAACCTGTGATCCCGAGCGGTGTTCATCAGACAGATCCGAAAGACATCAAAGTCCTTCTCGGATTAAGCGGTGGTGTGGACAGTGCCATTGCGGCATGGGTTCTGAAAGAACAGGGCTTTGACGTAACGTGCTGCTTCATGCGCAACTGGGATTCCTTCGCCAATGGCGATGTTGCCGGCAACCCGGATTTATATAATGATGTCTGTCCTCAGGAACAGGACTATCACGATGCACAGGCGGTAGCCGATAAACTCGGTCTGACACTGCTTCGTGTTGATTTTGTCCGGGAGTACTGGGATGATGTCTTTTCCACTTTCTTAAAAGAATACGAACGGGGACGCACACCGAACCCGGATATTCTGTGCAACCAGTTCATCAAGTTTGACGCCTTCTACCATTACGCGATGAAAAACGGGTTTGATGCGATCGCAACCGGCCACTACTGCTCGAATAAAGTTGAAAACGACTTTACATGGTTATGCCGCGCTGCGGATTTGAACAAGGACCAGACGTATTTCCTGGCACAGGTAGCCGAAGAACCATTATCAAAGACGATTTTCCCGCTGGGAACACTGATTAAACCGCAGGTACGCAAGATTGCGACAATGCTCGATCTCGAGACGGTTATGACCAAAAAAGACTCCACCGGAATCTGCTTTATCGGTGAACGCAACTTCCGCCAGTTCCTGTCGAACTATCTGCCGGCCAAAGAGGGGGAGATTATCGATCTCGAAACCGGAACAGTTCTTGGAAAGCACCAAGGCGTTCTTTACTACACCATCGGTCAGCGTAAAGGTCTCCATATCGACCGTTTTGCCGGTCCGTGGTTCATTGCCGGCAAGGATGTCGTCACCAATCGTTTATACGCCGCAAAAGTCAGCTCTAAACAGTGGCTCGATTCTGATCGCTGCCGCGTCGAAAATATTAACTGGATTGTGGATGAGAATTATGAATTCCCGAAACACTGTACGGTAAAATTCCGCTACCGTCAGAAAGATATCCCGATTGAACTTGAAGTGGAAGGGAAGAATGCCAATCTTTACTACCCGCAGAAAAGTGCGGCTGTGACTCCGGGTCAGGAAGCGGTCTTCTATGAAGGCGATAAATGTCTCGGCGGCGGCGTGATCGAACAGGTATATATCGGAGACGAAAACGTGTTTGACAAGATTAAAGCGGAGGCAGATAAGCACTACCATGGCTGAACAGATTGTCGTAGAAGGCAAGATCGAGCGCATCTTTTTTCATCGCTCCAACACCACTTTCTATATCGGCAGTCTGCGTAATGAATCGAGCCGAAAAGTCATCCGCTTTTTAGGCGGAGTCCCGGATTGCGAGGTCGGTTCGTACTGGCAGTTAGAAGGAGAATGGACTGTACATCCGGTTTACGGTGAACAGCTCAAAGTCACGAAGGCGACGAAAACCAAAAAGCCGATCGATTCGGAAATCATCAAGTTTTTCTCTTCCGATCTCTTTCCGGGTGTCGGCCAGGTGACGGCAAAAAAGATCTATGACGCTCTTGGTGATGAAGCCATTGACAAGGTGCTTGAAGATCCGGAGCTCTTAGTCGATCAGTGCGGACTCTCCGAAGACATGGCGTCCAAAATCGCCCTTCCGCTGATTAAAAATCCGAAAAGTATCCAGATTTCCCGCCTGCTTCAGGCAGGACTTTCTGAACGTGATGTTGTCCGGCTTCAGAATCTGCCGGACCGGATTCTTGAACTTCTGAAAAACGAACCGTTCTATCCGTTCTATTATCTACCGGGATTCGGCTACGAATCGTCCAAGCGGATTGCGAATACCTATGGCATGCCGAATGATCATCCGGCCAGACTCCAGGCGGATCTTTTCTATCATATTCAGCGACTGACCTATCAGAACGGCAGTACCGCTGTACCGGTTGGAATCCTTGCACAGGAGGCGCAGATTTCCTTTGAAGCGCTAATGCCGGCGATCGACCAGCTTGAAGAGCGCGGACTGATTCTGCGTGATGATCAGTATGTCTATTTAATCGAGCAGTATAATGCCGAACTTCTCATTGCCAACTTTGTACGGGCGCATACCTTTTCGGTTGAAAAACCGGAAAAACAGGATCTTCAGCAGACAATTACTCAGGTCGAGAAGAAAAACCATATTACTTATGATGAAACGCAGAAACATGCCATTGAAGAATTCTTTTCCCAGTCCATCCTGATCATGAATGGTGGTCCGGGTACCGGTAAAAGTACGCTGCTCAAAGGGATGCTCGATACCCTGAATATTCTGATGCCTTCGGCTTCGGTTCTTTTATGTGCCCCGACAGGTCGTGCGGCTAAACGAATGAAGGAACTGACCGGACGTCGTGCGTCAACGATCCATTCTCTGCTGAAGTGGGATTTCGAGCACAATGTATTCGGAGTCAATGAATCTAACCGCCTCAGTGCGGATTTCATTGTGGTGGACGAGTTTTCGATGGTTGATTCCCGTCTGTTTGCGAGTCTGCTTCGCGGGATTAAGGAGGAATGCCGGATTCTGCTCATCGGGGATGAAGAGCAGCTCGAAAGTGTCGGTCCGGGGAATGTATTAAATGATCTGATTGCCTCCAGAAAGATCCCAGTCGTACATCTGCAGAAACTGTACCGTCAGAAAGAGGGGAGCGGGATCTCTCTCTTGGCGGATGAGATCCGCCGTAATCAGGTGATCGAATTCTCTGAGCCGGTTACGATGC
>JBJEFF010000033.1:0-17923 GCA_051873775.1 Allobaculum sp.
ACCAGGTAACCCCTTGCCTTAAGCTACTGGTTAGCGGTCGCGATGATACGCTCCAATAGCGGACTTGCACCACCTAGGTGTATGCCTCGCCGGGCACACCAAAAAAAAGACGTCTTCTTTCGAAGACGTCTAAGATCCATGTTTAGAATAACATTGCTGTTGGTTCTGGAACGGAAGTCATCCAAGGTACTGGAACAAATGGTTTATATCCGGATCCGAGGATACCGAATGCACCAGCTACGATACCGATAACCAGAAGCAGAAGGATACATTTGATTGGAGTCCATCCTTTTTTCAAAAGGAAGTACATCAGTAATGTCAGTAATAATGGCAGTAAGCATGGCAGAATCTGGTTCAGGTAGTCCTGCAGGATGATTGGTTTATCACCATTTGCAAATACCATACCAGTTGTAGTACCACCACCATAGTTAGCAGTCAGAGCACCTACGATGAATACACCAAGGATAGAAGCTGCACGTGTGAATTCTTTTGCGTTAGCAGTCATCATGTTAACAGCATCCAGACCTAAGTTGTAGGACCAGTACATTAATACATAACGTAAAATCATTTCAATACCGAATGCGAGTACGAAGTACAGGATCGGACCCATCATGTTTCCGGAAATTGCCATACCGCAAGTCATACCTGCGATAATAGGAATTAATGTAAACCAGAACAGGGCGTCACCGATACCACCTAATGGAGCTGCAGTGGAAATACGTACGGCACGGATTGTAGGAATATCCATCTTGTTCTGTTCCATGGAAAGAACAAGACCCATAACAAATGTAACGATGAATGGATGGGTATTCAGGAAGTCCAGGTTCTGAGCCATGGACATAGCTAAATCATCTTTGTCTTTATGAACAGCTTTCAGACCAGGGAGCATTGCCCACAGCCAACCGATTGCCTGCATACGTTCGTAGTTGAAGCAAATCTGAAGGTTACAGGAACGCCAGATCATTTTATTCAGCACTTTTTTGTCAACTTTTGGTGCTGGAGTAGTGTCATTGTAATACTGCATATCTTGCAGGTTTAATTGAGTATTAGATGCCATCTGAGAAATCCTCCATACCTGCGTTAGCAGAAACACTCTTAATAGCAACAGCTGTGAAGTAGTTGCTTAAAGCGACACCGATACCGATGAAAGCAACGATGATCAGAGCTGCACCAGCGAGTTCTGGGATATTACCAACGATAAGAGCCATTGCAAATCCAGATAAGAAATAGCCCCACATATCGTTAGAAAGCATAATTTTAAGTAAGACACCAAATCCGACGAAACGCATCATCTTACCAGCTTCACCAAGGCCGGCCATGAACCATGCTGCGTTCTGGGATAAGGATTCCATTGCTGCCTGGATGGAAGATCCGGCAACGTAAGCAACGATTGCGATGACTGCGAACAGACCACCAAGAAGAGCGACATCCGCAATAATCGATTTTCTTACACCACTTTCGTCACCTTTGGAGCAAGTTTCATCGCACCATGTGTTGAAAGTAGAAGCAACTGTAAACATGATTGTTACAACGTAAGTACCGAATACGGAGAAGATAACTGCTGCACCAAGAGCAGAGTCAACATCCATACCAGTCTTAACAGCGAAGATCATGGCTACAACTTCACCAACTACAACGTTGGCTGGCTGTGCACCACCTACTGGCATTGAACCGATCATCATAAGTTCGTAAGTACCACCGAGTACTAAACCAGTCTGCATATCACCAAGGATTGCACCGATAATCGGGCAAGCGCAGATTGGACGATAGATGATTTCGGTCAATGAGAATTGGTCAATCGCAAAGATAAAAGTAACGATCGCCAACAAAATGACTTCAAACATTTCTTTAGTCTCCTTTTTTCCTAGACAAGTTGTGAGAGATTATGAGAATAACTTGTCTACACTTTCCTTAGCAGTATTTGGAGTACGCTGGATTTCTAACGTAACACCCAATTCCTGCAGCTTTTTGAAGCAAGCAACATCATCATCATCTACAGCAACGGAAGTAGCGACCTGGCGTTTGCCTTCGTGCATATGCATATTTCCGATGTTTAAGACTTTGATAGGAACTCCGCCTTCAACTAATTTAAGAGCATCCTGAGGAGTTTCTAGAATCAGGAAAATTTTCTGAGCCGGGCTAGCTTTAGCGATAACTTTTATCGTTTTATCGATAGAAAAATAACGTGTCTGAGCGTAGCCTGGAGCAGCCATGTTCATAAGTCCCTGACGTAACTGATCCTTTGCAACAGCGTCATTAGCAACAAGCAACAAGTTAGCACCAACAACGCCTGACCACTGAGTAGCAACCTGTCCATGGATTAAACGGTTGTCAATTCTTGTAGCAACAATATTAGGCATAAAATCAATCTCCTTTCTAATATCAAGTCTTGCTTTTAAAGCGCTCTCTACGTTTATGATTATAGCTTTCAGAGGGATGATTGCCCTTACACAAATCACATTAATCTTTGTCTTTTTTAATATGTTTACAGGAATTGTTTCTAAAATCGATAAATTAGACGGAAAATCTGTCGAATTTTGACAGTTATTTCCCCGTCATTCATTAATTATGTGTAAATTATGTGTTTATTATCGAAGTATGGTTCTTTTTTGGTAAGCGGTTTGTCCGTCTTATTTCCCTCTGAGAAAAATGCATATTTATCATATTGACCTATTTTCTGTCTTTTAAGTTATAGTTTATTTTCATATAAATTATAATTAATCTAATTTTAGTTATATATGAAAATATTAAAAAATATTACTTTTCACACAATGATTTAACCCTTTTCGTATCATTTAATTTTTAATAATTTTAATATTTTTTCATCCGACTTTTGTACAAATCAGTAAATCTGAATATTTACATGCGCTTTTTAAGCACATTTTAATATTCCATATATCTTCAAATGTATTTCTTAAGAGACTGAAGAAGTCACTCCTGACATTTTTTATTCTGATTTTTAGTGAAATGTTTCATTTTTTCGCCTAAACGTTTCACTGAAACCTCGATGTGCAATTTACTGGAAATTCCGGGATTAAGGGATTAAAAAATAGTTTAAAATATCTGGGCTCTTAAATTTCTGAATAAGACTTACGTTTATTTTCGGTAAAACCAGATTACAGATTGACAGCTATGAGTCTTAGAGAAAGGTCCAATAAATTCAAAGTAAAAAGCTATATATATATATCGAATTTATTTAATATAAATCTTAATATTATTACCAGAGTTGCATTATTTGAAGAATTTAAAAATTTAGTTATCATTTTTTACAAATTCTTTTACAACTAAATTTTACCTTTTTATACTTTTTAATAGTAATTCAGAAAAAGCAATTAATTTCTACTTTTTGCTGATATAAATCACTTAACTGGAGGCATTATGTTAAAACGAACTACGCATTATGAATTTTCTCCTTATGGCGAGGTCTACTATGAACTTCCAGATCTGAAAACTCATGTTTCAACTACTACGTATCGCAAAGAGACATCTAAACTCACGAACAAATCGATTTCCGTCGTCTATCAGTGCAACTATCCTGTTTACATCAACTGTAAATCCGGAATCATCCTGATGGAAACTTCGAAAGACGGTGTCAATTTTGAACGATTCGTGATTCACAGAATCGTCGAGATCAAACCGAATATCTATTATGGCTTCATCTCGATCTCCAATGAGTCGATGCTTGAACTCTATGTCCCGAGCGAAGGAGTGAAGAGTCAGTCACTTGACAGAGAAATTCTATATGAGCCAATCGAAACGAAACTTCACATTGAAGAAATTCTGGCGACTTATTATCAGGTGCGCAAAGGTTCCTATGAATTCCCGGGTGAAGCTCACGAATATTACGAACTGATCTATATCGACCACGGTTCGATCGAAACGAATATTGAAGGAATTGAATA
The DNA here is from genome assembly GCA_051873775.1 of Allobaculum sp. Lineage (GTDB taxonomy): Bacteria > Bacillota_I > Bacilli_A > Erysipelotrichales > Erysipelotrichaceae > Allobaculum. The sequence goes on from JBJEFF010000033.1 coordinate 3,903, forward strand.
TCCTTTAAGCAAATATGATCTGATGATCTATGCTCCGGGTCAGTTCCACAGCCACCATACCGAAGCGGATCAGAACTGTGCTTACCTGACTGTTGTGTTCCGCATGGAAGATAAACTTCCCGAATCTTTAACGAACCGGATATTCCATTCCCGTAAAGATATTTATCAGGTCCTGTGTCGCTTCATGAAAGCAGTTCAGGAAGACAGTTATCTGAACCAGGAACTTGCGATTCTCTATCTCAAGGAAGTCATTATCCTGCTTCACCAGTTCGATCATAAAGAAGCAATTGATGCAGGTGCGAGCCCGATGCAGGTTCATTATGAACATACCCTGCTCAATGAAATCCTCGTTTACATCAACAACAACCTGTATACCTCATTTACTGTCGAAGATATCTGCACGAAGTTCTCTGTCTCCAGATCTTCCCTGCAGAATCTGTTCCGCAATAACCTGCACATTTCGCCCAAGCAGTATATTTCCAACAAAAAGCTTTCTCAGGCGAAGCAGTTAATTCAGCAGCACACGTATACGATTTCCGAGATCAGCGACATGCTGGGTTTCACAAGCATTCACTATTTCTCCCGGAAATTCAAAACCGCTTACGGCCTATCCCCGACTGATTATTCAAAATCGATTAATCAGTAATATAGAAGGTCGGTTATTTTCCCGATCCGTTATTCTCTCTTCTCGAAAAGAGTCCTGTTTTTATGCAGGACTCTTTTCTTTACTTTCATCTTCTTCGCTTTTTTAAGATCAAAAAAAGGCAGTCGCATTTCTGCGACTACCGATTTATGATCTTTGTTTACGATTAACGATTTACGCTGAGAAATTATTGTAATGCTTCTCTTTAATGATTACAGACTAGATACCGTCAGAGAAATCGTCGTCTTCGTCCTGCTCAACTGGTGCATGGAAGACAAACTGCTGAACCTGATCTTTACCAACAGTCAGAGCCTGTTTTGCTAATTCATGAACATCTGTTACGAACTGGCGGACCATGTTGATTTCAACGAGCATACCTAAGTTTGTTCCGGCAACTACTTCGTAGCCCTGACCATATCCTAATTCAACTGCTGTTTTGAATGGTGAACCGCCAGCTAAATCGGATAAGAAGATGATGGATTCGCAGTCACTGAGTTTATCCATTGCCTTCTGCAGATGTTCACTCAGTGTTTCTACAGAATCAGATAATTCAAAGTCCACATACTCATAGTGTTCTGCAGGACCCGCAATAACATTTAAAGCTTCTGTTAAGCCACTCGCAAAGTGACCATGACCAGTAACGATTAAGCCGATCATATTATTTTCCTCCTAACCCTCGTATGGATAGATTGTAACGCCCTGTACAACACGGTTTACTTCACCAGTCGGACATGGGTTATCCGGTGTGCTACCCATCGCAATTGATTTGAATAAAGCCAGTACCTGAGCAAACAGGATATAATCAAATGCCAGATACATGTTTTCTTTTGGTGCATCAAGATCGAATGAATAATAGTAATCTACTAATGACGCAATATCATCATAATGGTGTGCAGCTACCGCAACAAGTTTATTGCCTTTTCTCTGGCCTGCCATTTCCTTAATCAGATCATATTCGTACTGTCTCTGGAAATCATTATCAGAAATGTAGACAACAGTGAGTGTTGTGTCGTTGATGACAGATTTTGGTCCGTGACGGAAACCGAGAGGTGAATCAAATACAGTATCCACGCGTCCTGCTGTTAATTCGCAGAGTTTCAGGCGGGATTCCTGAGCAATACCTTTTAATACGTTTGCGCCAAGGTAAACGATACGGTTGAAGTCGTAGTCTTCAACGATTTTTTCGCAGATTGTGTAGCCTTCATCGATGAAGCGCTGACCTTTTGCGATCACATCTTCCAGACCAGCTTCTACTTCAGGAAGGCGATCCAGGTTGAAGCACAGCATAGCAGCAAGCATCATATTGGAGAAAGAGCTTGTCATCGCAAAACTCTTATCGTGAGTTTCCGGAGTTAAGTTAATGTCGAGTGCATGCGGATGAGTGGCAACTGCTTTTGCGAGTGCGCCTTCGCAGTTGCAGGTGATGAATAAGTGGTATGCGTTTTCCTTGCATACCGCATCGACAACCTGAACAGCGCCGACACTTTCCGGAGAGTTTCCGGAACGTCCGAAGCTAACTAACAGAGTTTTGTGAGCAGGATTCAGATACTGTTCAGGAGTCTGAACAAGGTCGGTAGATGCGTAGGATTTAGCGCGGAATCCTGTGCAGGTATTGATAAAAGAGAACAGCGCATTTCCAACAAATTCGCTTGTTCCGGCGCCGGTAAAGACAATGTCCAAATCCGGATCTGCGAGCAGCGGATCAATAAAAGCTTTCAGCTCGCCTTTCATTTCGTTAATCTGGTTAATAGTTTTTTTCCAAGTAGTAGGTTGCTGGGCAATTTCTCTAGCAGTCCAAGTTCCGTTACATGCTTGATAGAATGCTTCATCATGTCCAAAAATCATGAATTTCGATCTCCTTTTCTTTCGATGAATCCATTATATCCGGATTTATCTGTTTGCCCTTGTTTCCCAATTTTCTTTGCCACTTTTTACAAATCATCAATTAGATTGTTTCCAAAACCGTTTTTAAGGTGTTAATCCCATCAAATCCGTTGTTAATTTTTAACAATTTGCTTTTTCTTATTATGGACAATCGACATGAGATTCTGTGCTTTCTATTCCGTAGATGTTTATAATGGATCAATGTAAGGCATGCGTTTTTCAACCATGCGGAAGGATATTTTTATGAGTCAAACTAAACAAAACCGTGCAACCCGTGTTGCGGTTGCTGATCCGGATCAGCCTGCCGGAAAGAATTTATATTTCGATAAAAAGAAACGTATGGTCTATGTGTCGCCATACCTGCATGAAGCTCTGTATCTGCCAAAATATGAATACAAGAAATTCAACCGTTTTAAATCCCGCTATCTGATCTGTGCCGCAACTTTTATGATTCTCGGTCCGGCTTTTTCAAGCTGGTTCAATCTGCCTTTATGGATGGCTGCTTTAATCGCCCTGCTTGCTCTTGCCGGATTTGAATTCAGTTTCTACAGATTCCAGAAGACACTTGCAGTCGCAAAGAACTTTGATCCGACGACTGCTGTCTCCACCATTGATCAGACCATTTCAAAGGAAACTAGACAGAAAGCCTATATCAAAATCATTCTGTATATCGCATTAGGTGTGCTGCTTGTCCTCAATGCTTATGATCAGCATTATGATCAGACCATTATCATCATCTGCTGGATTGCATTAGTCGGCTGCCTTTACATGGCGTATACCCTTGTGCGCATGCTGATCCGTTCCCCGAAAGAGTAAATCGATTCAATTTATCATCACGCCATAATAAAATCCCGGTTCGAACTGAGCCGGGATTTTATTAGCTTAATTTTAGTTAAAACAGTCTTCTGCGTTTATTCGATTGTTTCGATGGAGTAGGAGCAGGTAAATGTTTGCTGAGGCTTGAGGAACATTGTATTTTCACGCTGGTCGAACGGGACTTCGACTTTTTCAAAATCGGAGTGTCCGAACCAAGGTTCGATGCAGATAAAGCTATTGGCACGACCTGCATTCCATAAAGCAACCATCGGGAAGCCTTTGAAAGTAACTTTCAGACGAGGCTGATCTTTGTATTTCAGAACAGCGGTATCTGCCGCAATTTTGTCATAAACCAAAGTCGCATATTTTTCGATATCATCGTGAGAAAGATGCCATTCATCGAGATCCACTTCAACACGGTTAACCGGAGAGAGATCTTTGTAGAAGACGATCTGTTCTGCTTTTGCTTTCGGGAAGAATTCAATGGAGAAATCTTCGAAAACTTCGCCTTCCTTGCGTACGGTTTTAAATGCAGGATGCAGACCGAAGGAGAAAGGCAATGTTTCTTTGCCTGTATTGGTGATTGCATAGTCAATGCGCACGCCTTCGTCGATCAAGGTATATTTCAGTTCAAAATGGAAATCGAACGGATATTTTGAACGGGTTTCTTCGTTGGAATCAAAAGTATACAGAATGCTGGTGCCATCGTCTGAAACAGTTCCGTCTAAATCTTCATAACGGATCAGACCGTGGTTTTTCATCTGGTAGGTTTCACCTTTCCACTGATATTTGCCTTCTGTCCAGGTAGATCCCACCATCGGGAACAGGCTCGGGTTACGGCCGCTCCATGCTTCGTCTGCCTGATATAATAGCTCTTCGCCGGTTTTCTTATCTAAAATGGAAAACATCTGGCCAGCCGGATTATCCGTTGTCAGAGAAATCCGGTCATTCTGAATCGTTAAACTCATAATTATCTCCCTCTTCTAGATCGGAGCCATTCACTGACTCCGTTTTCGCTAACCGGTCCGATCACAAGGTCTGCAGCTTCCTTGACTTCGCGGTGAGCGTTTCTCACCGCAACGCCAACATCAGCCTGACGAATCATTTCCAGGTCATTCATTCCGTCTCCGACACACGTCACTTTACGATATCCGTAGTGATCGCGAAAGCGTTCAACAATATGTTCCTTGGACACTCCTTTGGCACGGATTTCCATGCAGTCGGAATAGCGGACAAGGGAATCCTCAGGCAGCAGACGGGCGATTTCCTCCTGCTTTTTAGGATCATTGGTCCAGACGATGACATTGCACACGTCATCACCTTTCCATTTTTTCACACGCGGGCAGATCATATACAGTCTGCGCCAGTGAAAACGGACATACGGGTCGGGTTCGGTATCGAAATAATTGCCATCCGGTCCGGAATAGCGCCAGATCAGATTATTGTCTTTACAGTAATCTTTAATCTTTTTTATATCATCCCCCGGAATGAGCCACGCGTCTACTAAATTCTGATTCTGATCGTAAACTGCCGCGCCGCCTTCCAGGATCAGTCCGGAATAAGGGTAATTCAAAAATTCACCGGGAAGATGAACAATTTCATGAGGAGAACGACTGCTGAGCAGATACAGATCGATTCCCTCTTTTCTGAGCTCGTCAAATTCCTCAAGGATATGATCATCGATCTGATGGAACTTGTTGTAGTATAGTGTTCCATCAATATCAAAAAACATTGCTTGTTTCATTTTTACTGCCTTTCTTCTCTCCATCCGGCTCTTGGGATTCGTGAGCCATGACTGAGATCAAGACTTCTTTTTGGATTTCCGATATTTCTTCATCCACAAGATTCCTTGTTTCTTCCATATCAACGAATGTCCAATATGAATAAGATACATAAGTCGATTACCACTATCATATAGCTTTCCTTATGAAAAGCCTAACGTAAAAAAAGGTGAAGCCCGACAGCCTCACCATTTTCATTCATTTCATATATTTTATGGATAATACAGAGAAGATTAGCTTCCCTGATGGAAGTTCTGCAGCAGTTTTGCACGCTGCGGACCTTTCAGTTTCTTGATTGCTTTTGCTTCGATCTGACGGATACGTTCACGAGTTACATTGAATTTCTTACCGATTTCTTCAAGAGTCCATGTGCGTCCGTTATCGAGGCCGAAACGCAGACGAATGACTTTCTCTTCACGTTCAGTTAATGTGGAGAGAACTTCTTCGATCGTCTCTTTCAGAAGCTGGTTATGTGTATATTCTTCCGGTGTCAGAGTCGATTTATCTTCGATAAAGTCACCGAGGAATGTGTCGTTTTCATCGCCGACCGGAGTTTCCATGGAAACAGGGTCTAATGCAGAACGCTGGATTTCCGTAACTTTTTCAGCCGTCATGTCTTCCATCTTTTCGGCGATTTCTTCCGGGATCGGATCACGTCCGAGGTCCTGAACGAGCAGACGCTGTATACGGGTCATTTTGTTGATCGTTTCAACCATATGCACCGGAATACGGATTGTACGTGCCTGATCGGCAATCGCACGGGTGATTGCCTGACGGATCCACCATGTTGCATAGGTCGAGAATTTAAACCCTTTGGTATAGTCAAATTTTTCAACGGCTTTGATCAGACCGATGTTGCCTTCCTGAATCAAATCAAGGAACAGCAGACCACGTCCGACATATTTTTTCGCAATGGAAACAACCAGACGAAGGTTGGAATCGATCAGAATCTGCTTTGCTTCCATGTCGCCGGCTTCAATACGTTTTGCGACTTCAACTTCCTGTGCCGGAGTGAGCAGAGGAATTGCACCGATTTCTTTCAGGTATGCTTTTACCGGATCGCTTGTTTTTCCGCTTGTGGATTCCGCAAAAGTTCTTTCCAGACGGGCAAGTTCTTCTTCGCGGTCTTCCAGTTCGTCATCGTCATCGCCGTTCTCGTCTAAATCTTCGTCGAGATCTTCGATTAATTCCTCGTCTTCGTCATCACCAGGTGAACTGATCCCATTTTCACCGCACCATTCGATGAGTTCGTTGATCTGGTTGTCATCGAGTCTCAGTTTAGTGAGTGCATCATTGAACTCTTTGGGATCTAAAGCGATGCCGCTTTCCTTAGATGCTTCAAGTACGAGTTTTACATCTTCAACTGATTCAAATTTCAGTTTGTTTTCGCTTTTCTTTCCAGCCATTTAAATCTCCCTTTCAAATGCTGATTCCTGTCACTCATTCATTATACCATGGCACAAGTCTCAGCTTTTGAAGCATGCAATGCACCGAAGTACATTATTTTTCTTTATTTTCAATTCAGTATCTATTCAGTTTCTTCAGCCGGGTCCATGTTACAGAAAGTTCTGATTTCAGAGAGTCTTTCTAAAGTTTCGTCATAACCGAGCTGGAACCACGGTCCGAGTTTTTTCGGGTCGGTCGTATAACGGGTAATGCCCATATCTTTGGAGGGACGGAGGACAAGTGCTTTTCCTTCATCTTCAAGACTGTCGATCAGATCCCACTGTTCCTGATAGCGGATATGACGGTTTTTCAAGTTGTCGACGATCACCGGATCATGGTAGACGAGTTTAGCCAGCCACAGCTGCCATTTCGGAGCAGGTTTGCGACGATAGCCTTTTTCTTTGGTAGAAATCACGACAACTTTCTCACATCCGTGTTTTAAAGCCTGTTCAACAGAAATCATATCCACTAATCCGGCATCAAAGTACTTCTGTCCGTTCCAATGATATGGTTTTGCCAGTAAAAGCAGAGCACAGCTTGCTTTGATTAATGTCATATCCTTGTCGACATATTCTTTTCCGAAATATTCGACACTGTTGGTCGCCATATTGTAGACACCGATTTCCATATCGGTTTTCGATTTTTCAAACGCCGCAAAATCAAACGGAGCATGCGCTTCGATATACCGGTTCGTTGCTTCAAGACCGAACAGTCCGCCTTCTTTGATTAACGGAACAAGTCCGATCGAACCCTTCTGTGCTGCTGCGTCGATTGAAGTGGTCCACAGACGGTCTACCTGACCAGAGACATAGGCTAACAGAACTTCCGAGCCGGAAGAAATACCTACTCCGTACGGGAATTCAATCCCGTGTTCGAGAAAGCATTTCAGTGCGCCTGCGGTATAGGCGATTTTCGTTCCGCCTCCTTCAACGACTAATCCGACGTTATCCACGGATAACTCCTTCGTCCTGAGCAGCTTTTGCGACCGCTTTGGCAACGACCTCTTTTACACGCGGGTCAAGTGCATCGACGATGACATAATCATCGCGCAGTTCATCTTCGCTGATCAGAGAAGCAAGTGCTTCACTTGCGGCAAGCTTCATCGATTCGGTAATACGGGTTGCCTTGGAATCGAGTACACCGCGGAATAAAGCCGGGAAAATCAGCACGTTGTTAATCTGGTTCGGGAAGTCACTGCGTCCGCAGCCGACAACACGTGCTCCTGCAGCTTTGGCGAGTTCCGGGCTGATTTCAGGAGTCGGGTTCGCCATCGCAAAGACAATTGCATCCTTGTTCATGGATTTCACCATTTCTTCGTCCACTAATCCGCCTTTGGACACACCGATAAAGATGTCTGCATTCTGCAGAGCAGTTTTCAGGGTACCGGTTTCGCCATTTGGGTTCAAACGTTCTGCTAGTTCTTTCTGCATCGGGTTTGCTGCATTGTCCGGTGTGATCACACCCTGCAGATCGCACTGACGGATATTTTTAAAGCCGTAATCCGCTAAGAGTTTTGCGATTGCGCAGCCGGCAGCACCTGCTCCGGAGAAGACGACTTTTGCGGTTTCTTTAGATTTATGAGTCAGTTTCAGCGCATTGATGAGTGCCGACAGTACAACACATGCTGTTCCGTGCTGATCATCATGGAATACAGGAATGGACATTCTTTCCTGGAGTTTACGTTCTACTTCAAAACATTTCGGAGCAGCGATATCTTCCAGGTTAATACCGCCAAAGGAAGGTTCAAGTGCTGCCACAGTATCAACGATTGCATCCGTATCCTCAACATTCAGTACGATTGGCACCGCATTGACGCCACCGAGCTCCTTGAACAGAACGCATTTTCCTTCCATAACCGGCAGACCGGCAAGACCACCGATATTTCCTAAGCCAAGTACGGCAGATCCATCGGAAACAACCGCAATCATATTGGAGCGTCCGGTATAGGTAAAACTTGTTTCCGGATCTTTTGCGATTTCCAGGCACGGAGCAGCAACCCCCGGTGTGTAAGCAATCGCAAGATCGGAAGCTGTTTTCAGTTCCGGTTTGGAGACAATATCAATTTTTCCGTTCCATTTGGCATGTGCTTCGAGAGCGAGTTTAGAATAATCCATTCTTATTCTCCTTTCAGGATCTGGCAGACCACGTCAACCATTTTTTCCATTTTCTGGATAGACGCAAATTCAAAGCGTCCGTGGAAGTTTCCGCCGCCTGTACCGAGGTTCGGGGTAATCAGACCGCGTTTGGTTAACATAGCGCCGTCCGTTCCGCCGCGGATCGGCAGACTGCGCGGTGTAATGCCGCATTTTTCAAGAGCTGCCTTAGCACGTTCAACAGCTTCAAAATCACCATGCATATAGTCTTTCATGTTCAAATACTGATCACGTAAAGTGACAGTGCAGCTCTCCGGATATAAATCATTGATGTATTTTGCGACATCTTTCATGATTTCTTTTTTATGTTCAAATAAATCGTGATCATGATCACGCACGATAAAACTTAAGGAAGCATTTTCACAGTCACCCGACATTTCGAGCAGATGGATAAAGCCTTCACGGTCGCATGTATGTTCCGGTTTTGCCCACTGCGGCAGCATAGATGCGTAAGTCACCGCAAGACCAGCCGCATTGATCATTTTGTCCTTCGCTTCGCCCGGATGGATGGAAGCTCCTTTGAATTTCACTTCAGCCATTGCCGCATTGAATGTTTCATAGTCAACGCAGTCAATTTCGGAGCCATCTACTGTATAGGCAAAATCTGCCGGGAATTTTTCAAGATCGAAGTTTTCCACACCTCGTCCGACTTCTTCGTCCGGTGTGAACGCAATCCAGAGCTGTCCGTGAGGAATATTCTCAGTAAGAATTTTTTCAAGAGCTGCCATGATAATCGCAACTCCGGCTTTATCATCGGCACCGAGCAGTGTTGTTCCGTCTGTAACGATTACGTCATCGCCGATGACCGCATTCAGTGCCGGGAACTGTCCCGGATTCATCGAAAACTGTTCGTTGAGGACGATATCGTCACCCGCATAAGCTTTGACAATCCGCGGGTGAACATCCTTGCCGCTCATTTCGCCGGCTGTATCCATATGAGCAATCAGACCGATTGCTTTTTCATTTTCCTTACCAGGTGTCGGGGCTAAAGAGGCATATACGATGCCATAAGGATCGACTTTCGCATTCTCAATCCCCAGATCATGAAGTTCTTTTTCCAGTTCCTTCGCAAGATCGAGCTGCTTCATCGTGGATGGAGCAGTGGTCGAATGTTCATCAGACTGAGTATCAAACGATACATAATGTAAGAATTTATCGATTACGCTCATTATGATTCTCCTTTTCTCTCTCCGGACGTACATCCTTTTACTTTGGATTTTCGTCTGTATTCGCTTCAAATTAAACTATAACGGTGCTATCCCTAATGCACTGTGAGTTGTTTTTCTTCCCTGCGCATTTTTAAGCGCAAAATTCCGTCATTTTAGAGCTAGCATACTTTTCATTATAATCAAGTTTGGATTTTCATGTTAAAACTCGTTTCCAAATCTTCACATTTTCGGAGGATTGGACTGTTTTCATGACTCAATCAAGATTTCTCTCTTCACTATTAGGGCTATCTTCCGTAGGAACTACGAGAAAACGGGCGTTATCCGTTGGTACGCTATTGTTTTCTGATCCAAAAAAACAAAAAACCTTCAGTGCTTCGAAAGTCCTGCAGGTTTCGATTTGCACTGAAGGCTGGTTGTACAACGTAATCATCCTGTGCCGGTTTAGCGTAAGGCAGCGCCAAGACCCGGAACAATCTGTTTCTTGCGGGATACGTATTTCTTTTCTTCGAATCCCTGAATAGCATCCTGAACATGCGGTGCTTCCGGTCCGGCCGCAAGGAAGCGGGAACCGTTACCTTCCACATTCGTAAAGGCAATCACCCATAAACTGATGCCGAGTTTTGCGGCTTCCTGATCCATAAATTCCTTAAACTGGTCTGCGATTTCATCGACATCCTGATAATCGAAGACAAATACCTGGCTGATACTCGTCTTGATGCCGGATAAATCGAATTCCTTGCAGTCCTGATAAAGAATCGATTTGAAATCCTTGCCGCGGATCGTTGCGGTATTGCGGAACAGATCTTCTGCCATTTCTGCGGCATTCAGACCGTATTCCTCTTCAATGCGCGCTGCAATGAAACGGTCGGTCTGGGTGCAGGTCGGCGATTTAAAGTTCATCGTATCGCTGATCATCGCATACAGAACGAGCTGAGCAATTTTCTGATCCATCTTGATGCCATATTCCTGATACATCATCGCAATGATCGTATTCGCCGACCCGACAATCATGTTTCTGAACACGATCGGACGGCTTGTTTCGATATCACCGATGCGGTGATGGTCGACAATTTCAAGAATTTCACCCTGATCACGGTCATCAATGGACTGTTTGGATTCATTGTGGTCAACCAGGATAAATTTCTTCGGCTGTGCTTTTAAAAGGTGGTAGCGTGCGACGGAACCGATAATCTTCTTTCCTTCGACGACCGGATAGGAAGAGTGACGGGTGCGCAGCATTTTCCTTTCCACATCCTCGAGATACTCGGTCGGATGGAATTCAATCGCATCTTCGCGGTTAGTCATGATGAATTCAACAGGGATGGCACGGTAAATCATCTGAATAATTTTCATGATGTTATATGGCGTGCTGATCAGAGTGACTCCCATGGCTTTCGCCATTTCAAAAATGTAATCGTTCGGCACAAAGTTTTCGGCAATAATGATGACGGCTGCTCCTTTAGCCATCGCTTTAATCATGTCGTCTTCATGGTCGTTCAGCACCATGATCGCACCGGACAGATCGCGTTCCATCATCTTTTTATCCGAAATGCGGACATCCCCGTTTTTCTGGCGGTTTCCTTTAAACAGGATCTTGCCGTGAACGACATCGCGCAGGTTTTCCTCCGGCGTATCCTTAAGCAGGTTACGGGTGATATTCAGATCCTGCATCTGGACTTTGGAAATATCAGCCAGAGTAACCATACCCATAAAATCACCATTATCATCGAGGACATAGATGGTTTTGGTATTGTTATCCAGCATTAAATCCCAGCCGTAACGCAGGGTATCGAGGCGGTTGATTAAAATCGCTTCATCAATCTCAATTTCTTCCAGAGAATTCTTTGCGGTTGTCAGACGGACCGGTGTCGGAACACCGACTTTCTGAAGAATATATTTCGTTTCCGGATTGAGATGTCCCAGTCTTGCCGGGACAACATTTTCTCCGAGTTTCTGTTTCAGTGCTGCAAGCGTAATAGCGCCGCATACTGAATCCGTATCAGGCCGTTTGTGGCCAATTACATAAACAGGCTGATTCATGTTTCCTCACAATATACTTAAAGTTCATTCCTGACAGGAATGTCTGATATCAGTATATCATGACTAATTTAGCATTTTATTTGTGCAAAAACTGATTAGTCTTCTTTCGGATTCAAAGCGTCTTTCAATCCTTTTTTCGCTGTAAATTTCACGGCTTTGCATGGCGGAATTTCAATTTTTTCGCGGGTCACCGGGGAAATTCCGGAACGTACGCCGCGCTGTTTCACTTCAAATTTTCCGAAGCCGGTAATATCCACTTCTTTTCCTTCGACAAGATTGCCGATAATCAGCTGCAGCACGGTATTCACATAAGTGTTGGACACTTTTAAAGGAAGATCACATTCCTTCGCAAACTGACTGATTAACTCTTTTTTTGTAACAGAACTCATTTTAAAGACCTCTCTATTTCTCCATCAAAGCCTCCAGGCTTTTATTCCTTTCAATATTTCCGTATTCAGATTTTTTATGATAGTTCACCGGTTTAGAAAACAATATCTATTCATTATTTTACCAAATCATTAAAGCTATTTTAAAGTTAATGCTATTTTTAGCCAGAACTTGCCAGCAAAAATCTCTTGGCGCATTTCCGACATCAGGCATCCTGCCTGTCCTTTAGACCAACTTCATCAGCATAAAGATTTCATCAAATCTTTTAATGACCAGATAGCCTTGAGATGAACTTCCGGTGACGGGCAGTATCCCCTTCACACTTTAATTATTTTATACGCTTGTAAATTTTTGTTCACCCGGTCTTTTTCAAAAAATTGGATATTCTGTCGGAAATGAACTAAATCGTTAATTTTCTGAGAATTCAAATAAAAAAACGGCCCCGATGTCTTATTCCCTCTCCCGGAGACAAATCTGACTGTCATCAATCCTCAATTTCCTGATCAATAAATCATATATTATTAATTTTTAAATTGATCAGAGTATAATATTTTCTAAATTAGATTCATTTGTCAGAATAGAGCAATGGTCGGCTTGAGATGACAATTTTTCATTTTTATTCTACATTTTCAATTTGAGACTGTTTTTTGTAAATCCTTCGTGTTTTTTTTAAATTTTGAAAAAGCAGATGATCTAATATGGCATCGCTTACATATAATTAAAATACTTACATATAACTAAACATTCGTTTTCAGAGCGCAAATACATCTCTCATGATTGACTAGACAATTAGACAATTCAAAGTTCAAATTCCCGTCCTGAGTCAGTCATTACACCGACCTGAATCTTTCATTTCGATCAAAGGTATAGTTCCTTCCGTATTCCGTTCATTCCACTACAGTTTCTTAATCCGGAAAATAAAAAAAGTCAGGCGCTAACCTGACTTTTTTATTTTCCGGATGGTGCCGATACGCGGAATTGAACCACGAGTTCATCCTTACCATGGACGTGTATTACCATTATACTATATCGGCAGACGGGCTTTGTGTTTTGCTTGATTACTATATGATATTTTAGTAGCGATTGCAACCGGCAAATTTATTTTCGCCAAATCCATCCCGCCCTATGCCCGTTTTCGTTTTCCCGTATGCGTTTTTCTTCGCTGGTTTCCAGGTTAAACTCGCCAGTCGGAATACTACTCGTCGATTTCTTTTGCATTTTCCCGAATCACAAAGAGTTCCTGCAGCCAGTTTTGAGTCAGTTCCATCGGCAAACCGATCACATTCGTCAGCGACCCCTCAAGCTGATCAACAAAATCCACTTCCTGAATTCCGTAACTGCCGGCTTTATCGAGCGGAGATCCGGTCGCGACGTAACGGTTGATTTCATCCTCAGTCAGTTTTCGGAAATGCACTTTTGTGGTGACGACGTCTTTACGAACTTTGTGCCCGGTGTTTTCTGGTGCGATCAGCACGACGGCTGTTTTGACATCATGCCAGTGATCTGAAAGGGTCTGTAAAGTTTGACGTGCTTCTTCATCATCTTGCGGTTTTCCTAATATTCTCTGCCCGTCTACCACGATGGTATCCGCACTTAAAATCCACTGATTTGTATGTTCTTGAGCAATTTCCAGTGCTTTATGTTCTGCAATCTGAAGTACTGCATCATCAACATCTGTATCGAGCCAGATTTCCTCTCCGTT
>JBJEFF010000034.1:0-17432 GCA_051873775.1 Allobaculum sp.
ATCAGAGCTGACACGGAAATACACATCGTTGTCGACAACATATGCCGAACCGTTCTGTACAAGCTCATCAATAAAGCTGATGATTTTATCCATCGTTTCCGTTACGCGCGGTGTATAGTCCGGGTTTCTTGCGCCCAGATCTTTTCTGACTTCTTTATAAGATTCGATATAGCGGTCAGTAATTTCTTTTTCTGTTTTATTTTCTTCAATTGCTTTTTTAATAATTTTGTCATCGACATCGGTGTAGTTAGAAGCATAAGTTACATCATAACCAAGTGCTTCAAATGTTTTATAAAGGGTGTCGAAGACGACGATAGGCCTAGCATTTCCGATATGAGGATCGTTATAAACAGTCGGCCCGCACACATACATGTTTACTTTGCCCGCTTCCATCGGTACAAAATCTTCAACTTGCTGCGTATAGCTGTTATAGAGCTTCATAAATTTTCTCCTGTAAAAAAAGGAAGTTTCCACTTCCTTTCAATAATATATCAAATTTTCAGGCGAACGACTTGGGATATCCCCTAAGCATGCAACATCTCTAGAATTTCTGATTCAAATGGAGTTCCTTTGAGATGAATGGATGCTTTTTCAAGCCATTCTTTTTTGTTCTTCTGATCTTTCTTGTAGGAGTACTGCAGACCGATCAGATATTCAAACGTTCCGGCTGTATTTTCAGCCTGTGCCGGGATATTGCCCTGTGCATCTTTGAGCTTTTCATAGCGACCTTTAAGTTCATCAATATATTTAGCTTCCTTCTTGAGCAGAATGGAATGCTGAATGACAAGCGGTTCATACTGGGCAGGAGTACCGAACTCCTTGACAAGATCCATCATGTGTTCCGCTTTTTTGATTTTGCCCTGGGCCAGATAGAAATAGAAGCCCCGTTCTCCAAGCTGAGCGCGCTGTTTGCGGTTCAGACGCATATGCGTCATGAACTGGATCAGTTCATCTCCTTTTTTCATATCCTTAAGCGCTTCATACATGCTTAAACGCATGCTTTCACGTTCAAAGGCGGAAAAAGTTACTTTGGCGATAAAGGAATCGAGATGTTTTTCGTAGAGGATAAAGTTGCCTTCTTCCAAGTCCTTCATCAGTTTTGAGTAATACACCCGTTTTACAAGCGGCGGTACAAGTACGACAAGCAGAATGAAGACGACCGCATACATTAAATAGAGCCAGCCGGTATTCATCGGTTCTGTCCGTCCTGTTTCAGTAATTCAGCAAACTGGCGCAGCAGGTCTTCGCTGACACCGTCTTTTTTCATATTTTCAATATAGGCTGCATCGAGATCATCTACATCTTTAGTCAGATCGTCTTTTTCGTCATTTACTAATCTTTCACGGATAGCCATAAAAATCCTTCCTTTTCTAGTTATGGTTTTCAAACATTTTTCAATGTCCTGATTGTTTTTATTCTACAACGTTTCGAAATGAATTACTGAAATGGCATTTGTCTATTTTAGTATCGCTTTCGAATTCACTAGCACTTATCACAAATCTTACATGCTCATTCTGTACCGTTAATCCCGATAAAGTCAAAAAAAGAGATCCGAAGATCTCTTTTTTTCAGTTGTTATTAAATTTTGATAGCTGGCAAAAACTTATTTCATTTCAGCGAAGTACTTAATAGTACGAACCATCTGAGATGTATAGGAGTTTTCGTTATCGTACCAGGATACAACCTGAACCAATGTGTTTCCGTCACCAGTTGGAGTAGCCATAGTCTGAGTAGCATCGAATAAAGAACCGTATCTCATACCGATGATATCGGAAGAAACGATTTCTTCAGTGTTGTAACCGAAGCTTTCAGTCTGAGCAGCAGCCATAGCAGCGTTGATCTGATCAACTGTAACTTCACCTTCAACTTCTGCAACTAACAGAGTAGTAGATCCTGTAGGAACTGGAACACGCTGAGCGGAACCGATCAGTTTACCATTCAGTTCTGGGATTACTAAACCGATAGCTTTTGCAGCACCAGTAGAGTTAGGAACGATGTTCACTGCAGCAGCGCGGGAACGACGTTTGTCACCTTTTCTCTGTGGTCCATCAAGAGTCATCTGGTCACCAGTGTAAGCATGAACTGTAGTCATGATACCGGATTTGATAGGTGCTAATTCGTTAAGAGCTTTAGCCATTGGAGCTAAGCAGTTAGTTGTGCAGGATGCAGCAGAAATGATATTGTCGTCAGATTTTAAAGTTTCGTGGTTAACGTTGTAAACGATTGTTGGAAGATCGTTTCCAGCAGGTGCAGAAATAACGACTTTTTTAGCGCCAGCATTGATGTGTGCCTGTGCTTTAGCTTTAGAAGTATAGAAACCTGTGCATTCCAGAACTACGTCAACGTCCAGATCGCCCCAAGGTAAGTTGTTAGCGTCTGCTTCTTTGAAGATTTTGATTTCTTTACCATCAACGATGATGGAATCTTCAGTGGATTCAACTTTGTCAGCTAATTTGTAAGTACCCTGAGTAGAGTCGTACTTAAGTAAGTGAGCTAACATTTCTGGTTTAGTCAAATCGTTGATAGCAACTACTTCGTAGTTAGGATCATCAAACATTTGACGGAATGCAAGACGGCCGATACGTCCAAAGCCGTTTAAAGCAACTTTTACTGTCATGGTCAGTAAATCCTCCTTTAATAACAAGTTAATTATAAGTTCGCGTGGTTTAGCTGTCAATAATTAAGAAATTCACAAAGCCCCTGAAGTCCCCGTTTTCATTTTCAACTTGAATCCCTGTTTTTTCACGATTAAAAAGTGCGATACACATGGTATTTTTGATCTTCTATTGAAAACAGTTGAAAAACGCACCCTTTTTGAAAATGAAATGATTTTTTTTTACAAAGGATTATAATGTTGTAAATGTCCGCAAAACCATAAAAGTTTGAAATGCGGATAGAAAGGACCACAATGATTAACCAAGAAATTCTAGAGCTTCTCGAAAAAGATGCTCGCCTCACTCCTAAAGATCTCTCCGAAATTCTCAATGAAGATGAAGCGAAAGTCCGTGAAGACATCGCTCAGATGGAAGAAGACAAAATTATCTGCGGTTACCATACCGTAATTAACTATAATAAAGCGCTGCGTTATGAAAAAACGATGGCGTTCATCGAAGTAGGAGCGCGCCCGATGAAAGACAAAGGTTACGACCATACCGCTAACCTGATCGCCGGCTATCCGGAAGTCAATTCCATGTATCTGATTACCGGTGATAATGACTTCATCTGCCTGGTTGAAGGCAAAACGATGTTTGAAGTCTGCCAGTTCGTCTCTGACAAAATTGCCTGCATTGAAAACGTCCAGTCCACAAAAACTCTGTTCGTATTAAAACAGTACAAACAGAACGGTGTATTAACCGGTGCCGGCAAGTCTGACAACAAAGACGACAGATTGGTGGTGAGCTATTAATGCTTCCTATTAATGAAACGATCCGTGAATTGAAGCCTTCGGGAATCCGTAAGTATTTCGACCTTGCAAACTCCATGAAAGGCGTTATTTCCCTTGGTGTCGGCGAACCTGACTTTGCGACACCATGGCACATCTGCGAAGCTGCCATGGAATCGTTCAAGGAAGGAAAAACTCACTACACTGCTAACCGCGGTACTCTTGAACTGCGTGAAGACATTTCCAAGTACTATGATGAACAGTTCGGCGTGAAGTACGATCCGAAAACAGAAATCCTCGTTACAGTCGGCGGATCAGAAGCCGTTGACTTAAGCTTCCGTACCCTGCTCAATCCCGGTGATGAAGTCATCGTTCTTGACCCGAACTACGTTGCTTACGAACCGGCAATTGTCATGGCAGGCGGAAAACCTGTTTATATTACCCTCACTCAGGATAACGACTTCAAACTGACTCCGGAAGCTTTAAAAGCCGCTCTCACACCAAAAACAAAAGCAATCATGCTCAACTACCCGTCCAACCCGACAGGTGGAACCATGAGCTGTGAAGACTACGAAAAACTCGTTCCTCTCTTCAAGGAATCCGGCATCTATATTATTTCCGATGAAATCTATGCTGAACTGACTTTTGAAGGCGAATTCTGCTCCCCTGCTTCCTTCCCTGAAATCAGAGATCAGGTTATTGTCATCAACGGTTTCTCCAAAGCATTCGCAATGACCGGCTGGCGTCTTGGCTATCTGTTATGCAACCCTGAGCTGTCCAAACAGATGACCAAAGTCCATCAGTTCATTATCATGTCCGCTCCGACTGCAGCACAGATTGCTGCTGTTCAGGCTCTGCGCTATGGCCGTAATGACATTATCGAAATGCGTAAGGAATATGAACGCCGTCGCAATCTGATCTGTTCCCGTCTGAACAGAATTGGCTTAAAGACAAATGTACCGAAAGGAACATTCTATGTCTTCCCGGATATTACTTCGACCGGCTTAACTTCCGATGAATTCTGCATGCAGCTGCTTGAAAGCAAGAAAATTGCTGTTGTACCGGGTACCGCATTCGGTGTACATGGTGAAGGTCACGTCCGTATCTCTTACGCAACGTCCTACAACAACATCAAAATTGCCTGCGACTGTATTGAAGAATTCATCAACGAACTGAAAGCAGACAAAAAAGCTGCCGAATAGTCATTCGCAGTCTCAACTGAATACCAATCATATAAATTGCACAGAAGGCGCCGTTCAGGATGCCTTCTTTTTTTAACCCATTCCAATTCTTATCTGATCTCAGAATCTCAGGCGCCCTTTAAAGTCTGTCTATGGATCAAACCTCATATTCATGACTTTCACTATGATCCGGAGCACCTGCGCTCTTACAGGTAAATGAAGACAAAGAAAAAGAAGACATACGTGATGTCTTCCAACATGTGTAATAGAGTCTGATGGACAGTTTTCCTATTTCGTCCATTCATGGTTATACATGCTCTGGTCCATAATGAAACAGACAAAATAAAATGACTTCTTCGCTTGTTGAAGAAGCCGTTTTATTTTGCCCATTTCTGAAAGGCGGATTTCATCAAACTTCATCTTCTGATTCCTCAAATTCTTTCGAATTCTCAGTTTCTTCCGACTTTGTTATCTGATTTCCTCAGGCGAGTCACCACACTCCGTAAATTCGTCCCGATCAGCATTTCCCTTGTGCTCTCCGGATTTACTGTTTTATTTAACCTGATTCTTCCAAACATGGACAACAGAAGACACCTTAGGCAAGATGCCAGCAAACCTGAAAAACAGTAAACTGTTCTTCAAATTTGTTTGCGTGTGAATAAGGATTGATGCCTATCCGAAATAATTCGTGTTATTCACAAATTCTGGCAATCTTGCAAGTTCATTCAAAGGATTGTTTCCTTAGATGGACGTCGAGATCGCTTTCCAAAAAATGCCTCAACACCAAATAAGCATCGCTCATGAAACTAGAGTAGCTGTCCACAAGCAAACTGGAGTTTAACAATCTTAAATAAGGTTGTCAACTAGTAAATGGGACTCACGGTTTTCTCTCTGTCTTACAGAGATACACACCCTGAATTCCGGGATTATCCTGAACGTGATAAATCCCATATATATTTTAAACCTTTAGGAGGGCAGAACCTATGAAACGTATCTTACAATTACATATTTAGTCAAAAGTGTGTCATAAAAGGAAAAAAGCTCTGATCCGCAAGCGATTTACGGATCAGAGCTTTTTTAACTTCAAAGAAAGTGATGGAAATTATTTCGAATCAGATTCTTATTTTGCTGTACCAGTGAGTTCTGCCATTGCTTTCTGGAAAACAGCAGTTTTCTCTTTAGCATCAGCATGATCTGTACCTTTAACGCAGTAGTAGAATTTGCATTTTGGTTCAGTTCCGGATGGACGAACAGCAATCCAGCTGCCATCTTCGAGGTAGTATTTCAGAACGTCGGATTTAGTGAATCCTTCGAGCGGTTTAGTTTCGCCGTTTTCTTTGATGACTGCTTCATTGTAGTCTTCGAAACGTACAACTTTCTGACCTGCAACTTCTGCTAAGCCGTTAGTACGTAAATCAGCAAGGATCTGCTGGATTCTCTTCGCACCAGCTTCGCCTTCGAGTTCAACTGCAACCTGGCTTTCTTCGTATGTGCCGTGTTTCTTGTAGAGGTCTTCAAGAACGTCAACTAAAGTTTTGCCTTCAGCTTTGTATACGGAAGCAGCTTCTGCAAGCATTAAGCAAGCCTGTGGAGCATCTTTGTCACGTACGAATGGTTTAATCAGGGAACCGTAGGATTCTTCGTAACCGAATACGTAGTTCTTTTCATGAGTTACTTCGTATTTCGCAACTTTTTCACCGATGAATTTGAATCCTGTTAATGTCTTTTCGCAGGTAACACCGTGAGCGTTGGCAACTTTTTCACCAAGGTCGGAAGTTACAACTGTGTTGAACATTACTGGGTTTTCAGGCATGATACCTTTTTTGTCCATCTGATCGAGGATGTACTCAAGTAAAACAGCACCGGACTGGTTACCAGTCATAACGATGTATTCGCCGTCATGTTTAACACCTACACCCATACGGTCAGCGTCAGGGTCGCAGACGAGGATGATGTCAGCATCGTTTTCTTTTGCATATTTTAATGCGAGTTCGTAAGCACCCGGCTGTTCTGGGTTCGGAGTCGGAGTGTTGGAGAAGTCAGGGTCTGGTGTGCACTGTTCTTCTACAGGAATGAAATTGTAACCAACTTCGGTATAAATGCTTCTGACAGGAACGTTTGCCGTACCATGTTCAGGGGAGAATACGATAGTAATGTCTTTTTTAACATCCGGATTTAACTGGATGCTTTCAACTGCATCGTAGTATGGACGGTCAACGTCAGCACCGATCACCTGAACGAGTTCTTTTCTTACATCGTCAGTGATATCTGTTTTAATGGAAAGTTCGTCATCGATCGCGTTAACTTTTTCGATAACTTTTTCTGCTAAGCAAGGAATTAACTGGCATCCTTTAGCATCATAGAGTTTGTAACCATTATATTGTCTTGGGTTGTGGCTGGCAGTGATCATAATACCGCCGAAGCAGCCGAGATGACGTACTGCGAAGCTCAGTTCTGGAGTTGGACGTAAGCTTTCAAATACATATGCTTTGATTCCGTTTTTAGCAAGAAGGTCTGCACAGTCAAATGCAAGTTCTCTGGACATATGACGGTTGTCATAACCAATTGCGATACCCTGTTGGCAAGCTTCTTCGCCGTTTTCTTTAATGTAATCAGCATAGCCCTGAGTTGCTTTGCGAATTGTATGAATGTTAATACGGTTCGTACCGGGACCTAATAATCCTCTCATGCCTGCTGTACCAAATTTAATCGTGGTATAGAAAGCATCATTTTTTTCTTCAGGATCCATATTTTCCAGTGTTTCTTTATAACGAGGATCCAGGTTTGGGCTGTTGACCCATTTTTCGTAGCGTTCTTCTACAATAGACATGTAATCTAAAACCTCCATATTCCTTGAAATTATAGCATGTTATTGAAATCGCTTCCTTTCTTTTTTCAATCATTCGGGAATTCTTGGTCAAAACGTATCCTGTTCTTCTTTCCTTCTCATTCATCCCGTATATTCAGTTTTAATTATTTCTAAACTATTTAGGCTAATAACAAACAAAAAGGAGAAGCAGGATGCCTCTCCGGATTATTTCATCGATTGATTATTAAACTTACCAGCAGACTTTGCAGCATTCAAATCCGTGTGCCTGCAATTCTTCAAGAGTAACGTTTGTCTGCAGCCAGTTTTCGGGACTGATCTTGTTCACGAACTGGCAGCGATGAGTCGCACTATGAATCTTTTTAGTATGTTTATTCACAACATAGGCTCCGTTGGGATCGTTGACCAGAGTGTTAATCCAGTCGCCAGCAGGATCCGCAGGCGTTTTGTCGGCAATCATCTGCCATACAGGATCGTCATCCGCAACCGGATGTCCATCTTTCTCTACGGTCCAGGCAACAGCGCCATGCAGCCAGCCGCTGTTCTGTAAGTGATCCTGCTCATTTTTATCGGTTGTAAACATATGAGCTCCAGACTGAGCATTGGGATTGTAGGAGACGTATACATTGATGTCTCCGCTCGAGTAGAAGACCGGGCTTCCGTCATAATCGAGTTTCCATCCGTATCCAACGAGAGCTTTAATTTCATTGGTATCTTTGGTGTAATGATGATCTCCGCCTTTTGCGTTCGGGTTGAAAAGACGGTATACAGGATCACCGCTGTTCGGGCTTTCCCAGGCAACGCCTTCCAGTTTCCATCATGCCGGAACAAGGGATGAAGTTTCATCTCGGCTTGTGGTATACAGGTGTTCGCCGCTGTTCGGATTGTATAGGCGGAATACCTGATCGATTTCGGACTGGGCATAGACTGGTGCAGCAGTCAGCAAAGATCCGGCAAGAGTGGCACATGCTGTCAGAGAGGTTAAGAGTTTTCTGAATTTCATTTTGAATTTTCTTTTTACATTCAATGAGTCAAAGTTCTACAAAGTGAACCTCTTTTATAGTCGTAATAGCATTTTAACTAAAAGCGCCAGTCTAAACAGTTATATTTCTGTTTAAACTGGCAAATATAGTAATTCTCTATTCATTAGATATGAGTTGAATACATTCTATTATTTACTAAATTCTAGTCACCTTAATTTCCTATCCTAAACCAACCTACACAACCGTTTGGGAATGTTCTCATATGACTTCAAGGCGCAGTTAAAAAGGGAAACCGAAGTGCGCCCGCACAAAAACCTTTCTGTTTCGATTTCAATTGTCCACAAAAAAAGACCCGCAAGGGTCTTTTTTTATTCGTGAGAATTAATTATTATTCAATAACTTTCTGAGCTCTTAAAGCTTCTTCGATAGCTGCGATAGCCTGTTCTTCGTCTTCACCAGTAGCGGAGATAACGATTTCAGCCTGTGTAGGAATACCAAGGGACATAACACCCATGATAGATTTCATGTTTACTTCGCGGCCTTTGAAAGCAACGTTAACGTCAGATTTGCATTTGTTTGCTGCGTTTACTGCTACAGTAGCAGGACGAGCGTGTAATCCAACTGGATCGATAACTTTTACAGTAGTTTGTTTCATTTTCATTTCCTCCCGAAAATCTTACACAAATAATTTTAGAGCATAATTCATAATTTACAACTTTATTTGAGTTTCTTTCCTCAAAAAAGTAAGGCATTTCACAATTAAAGTAATATTTGCCTTATCTGCGGGACATTTTCGTATCGAATTCTTCATTACTCATCACGGGAATGTTTCTTTCTAACAATCTTTGAGTTAATAGCCCATTCCCTTCGATCAGTTTCGACGAAAAAGTTCCATCATAAATTCTGCCGCATCCGCATGTCGGTGACCGCTGCTGCAAAATTGCGAGCTCGCACTGACGGTTTTCAATGGTCTCCATTGCGAGATCAAGACCGTGGTTCATCTGGCAGGTGATATCATTTCCCTGCTTCGTGATGACTTTACTGTCGACCAGTTCACATGGATCACGGGGCGTACCCAAATTTGCGAGCATTTCCGGACATACAGGGACAAGTTCATGTTTATCCTGTAACCGTACTACTTCAGGATCCAGGCAGCCTTTGTGATCATAGCGGCAAGGAATTCCGAGCAGACAGGCACTGACTGCAATCTTCATTCCTTATTCCTTACATTAATGTTTCGTACATTCTGTTGTAAATCTGAGCGGAATTTTCCCAGGAAACGTCACGGTTCATGGCGTTCATCTGCAGAATCTTCCAGTCTTCTGGACGGTTGTAGTAAACGTTGATGGCGTTGTTCAGAGTGTTCATGAATTCATCAGAGCTGTAGTTAGCAAATGAGAATCCATCACCAGTCTTGTCATATTCGTTATATGGGTTGACTGTATCTTTTAAACCACCAGTTTCACGTACAAGAGGCAGTGTTCCATAACGTAAGGAGCAGAGCTGCGATAAACCGCATGGTTCGAACAGAGATGGCATTAAGAATAAATCACTGCCTGCATAGATGCGGTGAGCGAGGTCTTCGTTGTATCCCTGATAGAAGCAGATCTTTCCTTTGTTCTGGTTTTCCATATCGCGGAATGCGTTCTGGATTGCGTCTTCGCCTGTACCAAGAATAGCAAGCTGGATTGGAGCATTTACGAGTTCCTGGTATTTTTCAAGCATTAAGTAGAAGCCTTTCTGATAAGTCAGACGGCTTACGACACCAACGAGCATCATGTTCGGATTAACTTCGAGACCGAGCTCTTTCTGTAAAGCAGCTTTATCTTCTGCTTTCCCTTTGGACATCGTGATTTTGTTGTAGTGATATGGCAGAGCCGGGTCTGTATTTGGATTCCAGTTCTGGATATCAATACCGTTTACGATACCCCACAGGTCATAGCGACGCATGTTCAGCACACCTTCCATGTGTTCACCATACTGAGGAGTCAGGATTTCCTGAGAATAAGTTGGAGAAACCGCAGTAATCTTGTCGGCATAGAGAATGCCGGATTTCATGAAGGATACTCCACCATCAAAACGGATATTTCCGTTGTCGAACAGGTAGTAAGGCAGACCCAGGCAGGAATCTGTCATTTCAGGACCGAAGTTACCCTGGAATAACAGGTTGTGGATGGTGTAGACAAATTTGATTCTTGCATAACGAGGATCGCTGGAATGAGTTTCTTTGACCATGCAAGGAATCATACCTGTCTGCCAGTCATGGCAGTGGATAATGTTCGGCCAGTAGTTGAGCTGGTTGAGCATTTCGATGACTGCCTTCTGGAAATATGCGTATCTTTCTCCGTCATCCTGATAACCATAAAGAGTGCCTCTTTCAAAGTAACCATGATGCTGTACGAAGAAGTAAGCAACTTTACCGATTGTCTGGGAATAGATTGTTACTGGGACTTCCTGATAGTTGATGTTTACGGTGTAGCTTGCGCACCAAGTCAGATCCTGAAAATTTTTTTCAGCGATCTTCTTGTACATTGGCATTACGACTTTGACTTCGTGGCCAATTTCTGCAAGAGCCTGTGGTAAAGAACCGATAACGTCAGCTAATCCACCAGTCTTAACAAATGGTAAACCTTCTGCTGCGACCATTAAGATCGATGCCATTAGACAGTCTCCCTTCTGCCAATGTAAAGTGGGTTGTCATCATAGCCAGTGATTTCGTGTTTGTTGATGACTTTAGCGTCTTTGTCTACGATAACGTTAGTTAACATAACGTTTTCACCGATTTCTGCATCTGGCAGGATTAAGCAGTTGTTGACAATAGCGCCTTTGCCGACTTTAACACCACGTCCGAGAATGGATTCGTTAACAGTACCGCTGATTTCGCATCCGTTAGAGATTAATGCACATTGAGCAGTTCCTTCGCCACGATAGATGGTCGGAGCGGAGTCGTTTGTACGAGTGTAGATTGGCCAGTTTGGATCGTTAAAGAATGCCATATTGCGTTCTTTAAGCATTTCCATATTAGAGTTGTAGTAGCTCTTGATATCCAGAATTGGGAATACAGGATGAGCATAAGCAACTGTGTTGACTTTCAGATCGCCTTTGGAAGCAAGAACATTGATCATGTCAGTCATCCAGAACATTGGAGAGTAAGCGTGAGCTTCTTTAACGAGTTCAACGAATTTTTCTTTGGACATTACATAAGTATCTAAGGAAACGTCGAACTTAGCTTCGCCGCCGATGTAGCGCTGGATACCTGCGAAATTACCATCTTCGTCAGAAACGATCAGGTTAGCGTTCAGCAGGCTGCCAGGTTTTGTGTTTTCATCATAGTGGCTGTAAAGAACAGAGAGGTCTGCTTTAGAGTCGATATGAGCCTGAATCAGGTCACTGAAGTTTACTTTGTAGATCCAGTTAACTGGAGCGATTACTACGTAATCATTTAAAGAATCTTCGATTTCATCGAGGTTAGTGTAATAGCCGGCGATATCGGATACGAATTCGCACTGCATATTTTCATTCATTACTGGGATAACTGCGATGTGACCGTGTTTATTGTTGATGTTGTACTGTCTTGCACTTCCGATATGATCGAATAAAACTTTCGGGTTGCCATTTGTGTAAACCTGAATGTTCTGGATTCCAGAGTTAGTCATATTGGAAATTGGAATGTCGACTAAACGATAACGTCCTACATAAGAGAACGCAGCGACAGGACGATAGCTAGAGATTCCTCTGACGAAGATTGCCGGGCTTGTAAAGGAAATAATACCGAGAGCGTTTGCCATAATTACTCTTCTCCTTTCACGTCAGCAGCGACCAGTTCGATTTTCTTAGAATCTGGGCTTCCTACAACGGCGTTAGCGCCGATTTTAACTTTTTCTGCTAAGATTGCACGATAAACTTTTGCACCTTTTTCGACAACTGTTCCTGGCATCAGAACGGATTCGATAACTTCAGCGTCTTCGTCGATCGTAACACCGTTAAATAATACGGAGTCTTTTACATGACCGCGGATGACCGCACCCTGGTTAATGTAGCAGTGTTCAACTTTACCAGTTCTGGATACATACTGAGGCAGTGTAGGAATATCTGCAGTGTAGATTTTCCATTCTTTGTCGCCCAGATCGAGCTGGTCGTTATGGTTGATTAAGTCCATATTTGCTTCCCATAAGGAATCAACGGTTCCAACGTCTTTCCAGTAACCGTTGAAGTTGTAAGCAAATAAGCGTTTATTCTGATTTAACAGAGTAGGAATGATGTTTTTACCGAAGTCGTGTTCGGAATTTTCATCTTTGGCATCTTCGATTAAAGTCTTGCGTAATAATGGCCAGTCGAAGATATAGATACCCATAGATGCGAGGTTAGATTTTGGTTCGGCAGGTTTTTCCTGGAATTCGAGGATACGGCTGTTCATATCCGTATTCATAATTCCGAAGCGGGGGGCTTCTTCCCAAGGTACTGGACGGACTGCCACAGTTAAGTCTGCATCATTGTTGCGGTGATCAGCGAGCATTTTGTCGTAATCCATTTTGTAGATATGGTCACCGGAAAGAATTAATACATATTGTGGGTTGAACTCATCAATGAAATCGATATTCTGGTTGATTGCATCAGCAGTTCCCTGATATACACCGAATTTCGTGCCATCTTTTTCACTTGGTGGTAATACATAAACACCGCTTCCGCGAGTGTCGAGACCCCAACGCTGACCAGCACCAGCATAAGCGTTCAGCTCAACTGGTTCGTACTGCGTTAATACACCAACTACATTGACATTAGAGTTTGCGCAGTTGGAGAGAGGGAAATCGATAATGCGGTATTTTCCACCAAAATAAACAGCAGGTTTAGCAGTTTTGTTTGTAAGATCATACAAACGCGTGCCACGCCCGCCTGCCAGAATCATGGCGAGCATATTGTTGTTTTCCATATTTTTCCTCCTGAAACTGATTTCATTGAGATTATATCACTTACTTTCACAACCTTCTTCCCCCCTTTTTCTATTTTTTGAAAATATTTCTAGCGCTCACATATCAATTAAATCCATAAATATTCATCGTTTCTGTTTGTCAAGTCTTTTTTTAATCCCCTTTGAATTTTTGCTAATTAAAATCTATTTGATGTTTTATATAAATCTAATATAGTTATATGATAATCCAAATATATCATTTTTATAAATTTCAGCCTTGTTTTATATTTGTACAATTAGGTATTGATATTTTAGGTTATCATGTTCTTATATCTGTTAAGACTTTGATTTTCTCCTTTTTGTGGTTGAATCCGAAGAAAAAGTGCCTGTTTTTTCTTTGTAAAAACGGTTTTTATTTTTATTGTTTCTGTGAATTTTTTCTTTTTTAATTCTTAAAATTATCGGATAAATCATACATTTTTTCTTTATCCCGCGGTTTTCCCCTTTAAACACGATCTCTTCCAATAAAAAAGCCCTCAGAACAGATCCATGAAGATCTGCGCCAAGGGCTGCGGAAATCAATTCATTATTAATTTCTTATACATCAAATCGACTTAAACAAGTACTGCACGGTCATCCGCAAATTCTTCTCCGGCAGCTTCCTTGAATTTCTGATGGAGGTCTTCGACCGTCAGCTTGGATTTTTCTTCTCCGGTCACATCAAAAATGATTTTTCCGTCATACATCATGATCAGACGGTTTCCTAAACGGATCGCATCTTTCATGTTATGGGTAATCATCAGTGTAGTCAGCGAATCACGGCTAACGATTGTTTCCGTCAGATCGAGAACTTTCTTGGCTGTCAGCGGGTCCAGTGCAGCTGTATGTTCATCGAGCAGAAGCAGCTGCGGCTTTTTAAGAGAAGCCATCAGCAGGGTGAGTGCCTGACGCTGTCCGCCGGACAGTAATCCGACTTTATCGTCAAGACGGGTTTCCAGACCCAGTCCGAGAGTTGCGAGTTTTTCGCGGTACTGGCTCTGCTCATCCGCTGTAATTCCCCAGCGCAGCGTACGTTTAGCGCCGCGGCGCGCTGCAAAAGCCAGGTTTTCACCGATGCCCATATCAGCCGCTGTTCCCATCAGCGGATCCTGAAACACACGGCCGATGTAGGAAGCGCGCTTAAATTCAGGTAGAAGGGTAATGTCCTTACCATCAAGAATAATACGTCCGCAATCAGGAGGATACACACCGGCAATCAGGTTGAGCAGCGTGGATTTACCTGCTCCGTTACCACCGATAACGGTAATGAAATCACCGTCATTAATGGTCAGGTTCAGACCGGTGATTGCTTTTTTCTCGGTTACCGTTCCGGGATTGAAAGTTTTGGAAATATTTTTTATTTCGAGCATTAGAAGTTTTCCTCCACTTTCTCAATCTGTTCTGTCAGCTTTTTGTAGTTGGCTTTCTGGGCACGGGCTCCCATCATGACCGGAATCGATAGAGCAATCGCGACAAGGATTGCGGTAAAGAGTTTTAAGTTATCCGGGCTTAAACCAAGCTGCAGGACAATAGCAACGATGATACGGTAGATGATGGATCCGACAACAATGGAGATCAGACGGCGTTTGAATCCGCCTTTACGTCCGAAGATTGTTTCACCGATTACGATGGATGCAAGTGCCATGACGATGGCACCGATACCCATTTTGACGTCCGCATAACCCTGCTGCTGAGCAACAAGACCACCGGAAAGAGCAATTAAGCCGTTGGAGAGCATTAAAGCCCACATCGTTGTCCAGTTTGTCGATACGCCGTTCGCACGGACCATGTTTGGGTTATTACCAGTCGCACGGATTGAAGTTCCCATTTCTGTACCGAAGAACCAGTACAGTAAGGCAATCGTAAAAACAACGAATAGTGTACCAAGGCAGATAATGGATAAGTTCTGCGGGGTGATCCATCCGAGATTCGGTATTACAGCGGTCAGAGTACTGAACATATTCGGTTTGTTCAGCATCGGAATGTTGGACTGACCCATAATCATTAAGTTAATAGAATATAAGCCGATCTGGCTGAGGATACCAGCCAGGATTGGCGGAATTTTGCAGACAGTATTGAAGAATCCCGTTGCTGCGCCGGCAAGGAAACCGGAAACTAGTGCCGCAATCAGGGCAACGTACGGATTGACGCCCATCATGATCAGTACTGCGGTCACAGCGCCGCCGGTCGCAAAGGAACCGTCGACTGTTAAGTCAGCAAAATCGAGCAGTCGGAAGGTGATGTATACACCTAAAGCCATGATACCCCAGAGGATACCCTGACCGATTGCCCCTTCCAAAGAAAAGAGGATAGACATTAGTCTTCCTCTCCTACAGCTTCAGCACGATCGAGTACAGACTGCGGGAATTCAATCTGTAACTGGTCAGCAATTGCTTTATTAATTGTTAATGTACATTTGTCAGATGGTAAGTATTCAACTGCCATTTCAGCAGGTTTCTTTTCACCGTTCAGAATTGCGACAGCCTGAGCACCGGCTAACTGACCTAACTGGTAGTAATCCAGACCATAAGTAGCAAGACCGCCGTTAGTGATCATTCCTTCTTCACCGACAATGCAAGGTAAACCGTACTGGCTTGCTGTCTGGGAAACTGTTGCCATTGCTTCGGCGAGCAGGTTATCTGTCGGAATATAGATGGCATCAACTTTACCGTTCAGAGATTCAACAACCTGCTGGATCTGGTTGGAATCCGTAACGCTGGATTCAACATATTCAAGTCCGCGAGCTTCGCATTCTTCTTTAGCAATATTGATCTGGAATACAGAGTTTGCTTCCGCGTTGCAGAATAATAAGGCAACTTTCTTGGCATCCGGGAGGATTTCCTGAAGCAGATCGAACTGAGCAGCAACCGGAGTTAAGTCGGAAGCACCAGTTACGTTTGTGCCAGGTTCTTCATTGGACTGAACAAGACCTGCGTCAGCAGGGTCTGTTACAGCGGAAACAACGATTGGAATATCTTTTGTTTCGTTTGCGGCAGCCTGAGCAGCCGGAGTAGCAACGGCATAGATTAAATCAACATTATCGTTTACAAATTTCTGGGCAACTGAAGTACAGTTGGCAACTTCACCCTGTGCAGAGATAAAGTCAAACTGTGCATCCGCATAGCCGTTTTCCTTTAAATAATCTTCAAATCCGGCAGTGGCCTGGTCTAAAGCCGGGTGTTCCATATACTGGAGGATCCCGATTTTAACATCTGAAGCTGCGGCTGTTGAGCCGCCTTCGCTGCTTGCAGCAGTAGAGGAAGATGTCGTTCCGTTACTGCATCCTGCAAATAACATTGTTGCACCTAACAAAGCAGCTGTAAGTTTGTGCATTGTTTTCATCATCAAATCTCCTTTGAATTTCGAACCCCATTTTACACATTGAAGTATAATAACAACATGTTTTCAGAGGATTTTTCAAAATTTTACATCGAATTTTCATGGTTTTGAGAGATTTTAACGATTTATCGCTTCTCTTCTGCTTTTTTCTGAGTTTTTCCAGCAATTTTTAAACAATTTACTCTCCATGTTCATCATCCCTAGATTCTTTTCCTGACAATTTTTCTCTCCGGATGAAAATTACTGAAAATAATTCCACTCTTCCCTTTCAAGCTGATAAATCTTTTAATGCTCATTCACTTTTTCGAATATAATGAAGATAATTGAAGTCCCGATCAGATCGGACTGAAAACGGAGGAACAACAATCATGGCTATTACCGTCAACATCTATTATACCGGCACCGATGACAGTGCAAGAAAATTTGCCGAAGAAATGATTTCAAGCGGAACTGTTGAGGCGATTCGTAATGAACCGGGCAGTTTACGGTATGAATACTTTCTTCCCCTCGATGATCCTGAAACCGTCCTGCTCATTGACAGCTGGACCGATCAGAGCGCAATCGATGTTCATCACGCTTCGCCGATGATGGATGAGATCACCAGACTGCGCAATAAGTACGATCTTCACATGAAGGTTGAACGCTACGTTTCCGATGAAGCCGGAGTTCCTGACTCGGATCTCTCTTTCATACGCAATTAAATTGATCAGACATCATAAGCAATCGAGTAGGCAAGTAATTAGCTGACCTCTCACACCACCCTGCGTACGGA
>JBJEFF010000035.1:0-17331 GCA_051873775.1 Allobaculum sp.
AGAGTGGACTTGCACCACCTAGGTGTATGCCTCGCCGGGCACACTGAAAAAAGGTGCAGACGAAACCGGAATAATTTCCTTCTGCACCTGAAATTTTTAAATTTTACTGAAGTCAGTTTAAACGGAATTTTTCTTAATATGATTAGATTTCGTTTTCGAGATTCATTTCCATGATGTTCCATTTTTCTCCGCCATGAACGGACTTAGCAATACCACGGTTTTTAAAACCGAGTTTTTCATAGAACGGAATGTACTGATCTTTACAGTTGAGAATGATTCCTTTACGGGAATCGTTGACACAGTCCTTGATGGCTTCTTTCATCAGAATGGACGCATAACCGCGTTTGCGGAACTGCGGATCAGTTTCAACACCGAAAAGCATCTGCCAGTCGCCGCCTTCATCATGCAGGCCGGCTTCTGTATAGAATTCATCGAGCAGTTCAGTTTCATTGCTCACCATACCATTGACCATGCTGACCAGTTCGCCATCCCGCCAGAGCAGCCAGAAATGGTTCGGGTAAACTTGCAGTCTCTGTTTCAGTGATTCGCGGTCTGCTGCTTCAGCCGGGCTGAAACAGATGGATTCGAGCTTGGCAATTCTGTCTAAATCACTCAGTTTCGCATTTCGAATTTCTAGCATAGTTATTCCTCCTGACGGTCTTCTTTAACAGTCCAAACTATTATAACAAAACAGGACGATTCTGCATGTTCTGCATTCTCTTTTCGCCTGCTTAACTCTTTGCTTAATTTTCTGTTGTTGCTAGTTGCAGCTTCTTCTGTGCCTCTTTAACATAATGCATCGCATTACCCCGCTGATTTTCGATCTCCTGCGCATTCAGCTTACGGATGACCTTGCCCGGCACACCGACCACTAATGAGCCTTCTTCGATCGTCTTTCCTTCCGGCACAAGCGCTCCGGCACCGATCAGGCAACCTTTCTTAATATGAGCGCCGTTTAAAATAATAGCCCCCATGCCAATCAGGCAGTCATCTTCAATCACTGCGCCATGCACAATCGCCCGATGACCGACTGTGACTTCATTGCCAATCTCAACGGGAAAATCAGGATCGGTATGGATAATACAGCCATCCTGGATATTTGTCGCTTCACCAATGGTAACCGGAGCACTTTCCGTACGGATTACGGCGTTATGCCAGACGGATGTCTGTTCTCCGAATCTCACATCTCCTTCGATCACGACATGACTGCCCTGATACATTGGATGGTCAAAGAACGGACCTGATTTCTGATCAGTCTTATGCGGTTTTTCAGATTCCATCGCCATTCTCCCCTTTCCTGACTGGTTATAAGACTTATTCCATGCTATTTCGATTCATTGGGCAAGTATTGTGCCCGCCTTATGTCCTGAAATTGCGCAAAGCCGCCTGTCATGGACATCTTCCCATATCTAAACTATACTCTGAATTTTCCAGTTCACTGAATACAAAAAAGACAGATTCCTCTCAGTTTTGGAATCTGTCTGATTAATCTAAATGAAAACCGTGTGCCTGTCCTTTACGATTCAATTCCCGTCGACTTCATGATCTCCTGGAGAACCTGAATAGAATGATTGGAAATCTGCGACGAAGGAGAAAGGGAAGACTTCGGAATATCCGGCTCTTCGAGATCGGAATTTTCGTCTGTCTGATCTTCAGAAGGCATCTCTTCGTTTTCATCCGTCATTTCCGGAGTTTCATCCGAAAACTCATTCATCTCTTCACTGTCATACGATTCTTCCGAATCTTCACTGACATAGTTATGGTCAACGACCGTGATGTTTACAAGACGGTTGGAATAGGCATCGATAATTGTTCCGTAAGTTGTCGCGAGATCTGAAGGAAGAATATAGTAATATTCATTTTCGGTTCCTTCAATCGCATAGAACAGTTCATTCTGCTGCTGGCTCGCTTCCGCTTCGCTCTTGGTATACGGCGGTGTATTCAGAATAGACGAAGAGAACGTAATCGTCAGGTCATCCGCCGTCGTGATTTCAAAAAGAAGACGGCCGGTTTCTTCGTTAAAGTCATAGAAATAATCAATGAATTCCGGAAATTCGATCTCAATATTAGATCCCGGAATTGTCAGAATACAATGGGAAAAATCAACGTACTCCGGAACTTCCTCTTCAGAAGCGATGTTGTCCTGAACAGTTTCCGGATACGAAACACTCGAGCGGGCGGAGCCGATGAACAGATCGATCGTGGTCAGAATCAGAGTCGCAATCACGACAATCGCAATCAGTGCGAGAATCACCATACGGAAAATATTCTGGTCCGCCCTGTGATTCCGTCTGCTTTCCGGTCCTTTGGGAATCGGCGGTATCAGAGGAGAACCGCAGCGAAGGCAATAACGAATGCCGGATGGATTTTCTAGATTGCATCGTGGACATTTCATTTCGCTCACCTCCGGTACTGACATGATACTCAACGATCCAACAGATTCTCATTATCGAATTCTTAACTTTGAGTAAATTTTCTTAATCGTTTAACCCGTCTTCTTGCCGGGTTCGGGGAATTTCATGCATTTAGAAATTTTCTTACTGGTTCACATATGACTGATCCACATGCTGAAGCTAGCATTTTGAGGACATCTTTTCGTCTTCTTTTTCAGGATTTAGCGTTATTCATTATAAATGAAACTGAATCAATGTATCTGCACTGCGGCTTATCCCGGCGTGTCCTGTTTCTGCCTGTTTACCATTTTTAAAATCTGTGACGGAATGAATTTGTGTCAGTTTTTTGAACGTTAATACAATCATTTCAAATTTTCAGTACAAAAAAACAGCAAATTACCAAAGCTTAGTGAGTTCATCCTGTCGCATTTTCCATTTTTGCTAAAATGGCTTAGTGGATTGCGGTGCGATCCATTTTCATTTTTCATTTTAATCTTTGTCACAGGAGGAAACGAACATGAGTGGTTTTTTTGGAGTTGCTTCGAAAGACGAGTGCATCATGGACCTGTTTTTCGGAACGGATTATCATTCTCACTTAGGTACACGCCGTGCAGGCCTTTGCACACATGGTGAAAACGGATTTGCACGTTCGATTCACGATATTACGAATTCCCCATTCCGTACTAAATTCGACGGTGAACTCGATCAGTTCAACGGTAATTTAGGGATCGGATGTATTTCTGACTATGAAGCTCAGCCTTTACTTGTCCGCAGCAAGTTCGGATCTTTTGCGATCACAACTGTCGGACGTATCAACAACTTAAAAGAGCTTCAGGATCTCTGCTTTGAAAATGGCATGAACTATTTCTACGAAATGACAACCGGCGAAATCAACCCGACTGAAGTTGCCGCTGCCATTATCTGTCTGAAAGATTCTCTCGTTGAAGGGATTGAATACTTCCAGTCCATCCTCGATGGTTCCATGTCCATTCTGATTCTGACTGACCACAGCGTCATTGCTGCCCGCGATAAATATGGCCGTACTCCGATTGTCATCGGTGAAAAAACAGACGGCACTGCTTACTGCTGTGCATTCGAAAGCCATTCTTTCATCAACCTGGGCTATCACAACTACAAAGAATTAGGACCTGCTGAAATTGTCGAACTCACCGCAGACAGCGTCACCCAGTTAAAGAAACCGGAAGATCAGTTAAAAATCTGTTCTTTCCTGTGGGTTTACTACGGTTATCCGACTTCAACCTACGAAGGTGTCAACGTTGAATTAATGCGTAACAACTGCGGTAAACTGCTCGCTCAGCGCGACAACATGCCGAAAGAACATGTTGACTGCGTTGCCGGCGTTCCGGATTCCGGTATTGCCCATGCGATTGGCTATTCCAACGAGGCGCATTTACCTTATGCACGTCCGTTTATTAAATACACACCGACATGGCCGCGTTCTTTCATGCCGACCAACCAGAAACAGCGTAATCACATCGCATCGATGAAACTGATTCCGGTTCACGAAATGATCGAAAACCGCCGTCTGCTGCTGATCGATGATTCCATCGTCCGCGGTACCCAGCTCGGCAACACAACAAAATTCCTTTATGATTCCGGCGCAAAAGAAGTCCATGTCCGTCCGGCATGCCCGCCGATCATGTACGGCTGTAAGTTCCTGAACTTCTCCCGTTCCACTTCCGATCTCGACCTGATCACACGCCGTGTTATTCAGGAGCTCGAAGGCGGCGAACCAAGTGCTGAAATCCTTGCTGAATACGCAAATCCGGATAGCGAACGTTATGCCAACATGCTTGAAGCCATCCGTAAACGTTCCAACTTCACCAGCCTGCGCTACCATCGTCTTGATGACCTGGTAAAATCTATCGGATTACCGAAATGCAAGCTGTGCACTTACTGCTTCGATGGTGCTGAATAAGTTTTTTATCAGAATTCTGCTATTACTAAAGTCCCGTACTGCGGGACTTTTTTTGTAGCATGACGTTTCACTCATTCCTCAAACAATCATGAAAATGGTTGAAAATAGCGTTTCCATCTTCCATTTCATAATGTCTAATCTCCATAACAAATAGCTCGTTTTGTAAGGGATTTCTAAATTCCTGTTTTTCAAAAAAATCATAATGGTTTGTTTCTCTTTCTGAAAATTCATGAAAGAAGAATTAAAAAAGGGCTATAATCCTATCACAGTTTGTACGCAGGACGTATGATTCCTGAATTCTAAGCCGGCATGTTGATCGGCTCTTCTTTTTCCTTTCGCAAACTGAATTTCCTTTAACCATTCATCGAAAATCCGTTTTCGATTTCTTTTTTATCTGACAGAAAGCGAGGTTTGTTATGGAAGTCCGTCATACCACAGCTCAGGATATTCCTGAACTTTTAGAAATATTTGAAAATGCGCGTCAGTTCATGCGCGAGACTGGTAACCCGAACCAGTGGAAAGACAACCGCCCGGATCCTTCTCTGATCTATAACGATATTATTCTCGGCCAGTCTTATGTCGCGGAAGACAAAGGTGTCATTTTAGGGGTATTCTCCTTAATTTTCGGTGACGATCCGACTTACGGTTTAATTGAAAACGGTCGCTGGCGCAATCATGAACCTTATGCCGCCATTCACCGCATTGCCTCTTCCCACAAAGGACACGGCTTCTTCGATGCCCTGATTCATTTCTGTTTTGAACAGTGCCAGAATCTGCGCATTGATACTCATCCCGATAACGAAATCATGCAGAAACTCATTCTGCGTCATGGTTTCTCCTACTGCGGCATTATCTATACTGACGATGGAACACAGCGTCTTGCCTATCAGATCACACCGGAAGATATCCGCGGCATGCAGAATTATCTCAGCCATACTACCAGCATGAATCTTTCCCAATCTTCCAATCTCTTTTAAATAATTCGATGAACTGGAATTTTCAGAACATATCATCCGTGCTTTAATAAGTTTGTTCAGTCAAACTTATTTTTTTATTGGCTTTTCTGAACCTGTGAAAGTGAGAATTCCATGATAGAGACGACTTTAAAAATTGAGGGGATGATGTGCGGAATGTGCGAGAGTCATATTAACGAAACAATTCGCAAAGATTTTCCCATCGCAAAAGTAAAATCCTCACATCGTAAAAAGCAGATCGTTATTCTCAGCGAACAGGAACTTGATCCTGAACGTCTGCAGGAGGTCATCGATCAGACCGGTTATTACCTCGAGGGAATTTCTTCAAAGACCTATGTCCCTTCCGGACTGTTTTCCCGATGTAAGAGCTAAACAAAAAGTACGATCTTTTCCCTTACGGGCCGGATCGTACTTTTAATTTTTTGATATGAGATTTTTCGGTTTGATTTCTCGGATCAGACTGATTTAGTTATCCGAACGGCTGTAGCTGTTTTTCATCAGGCAGGATGTTGTGAACAGTACTTCATCAAGCAGTTTGTCAGTATGTTTCTGAACAAAATCAACAATCTTCTGGTTCTGATCATTACAGAATTCGATCGTATCCTCGCCTTCTCTATACTGTTTTGCACCATCGACGAGCACTTTGCGGCATGCAGATTCAAGAGCCTGCTGGTAGCGTTCAACGCTGACAATGGTCTGTTCGTGATGAGCATCCGCAAGAGCAGAGATCAGACGGTTTGCCCAGTAGAAGTTATTGGTGTTCACCTGCAGAGTTGTGTTGCCGATATATTCCGGTACTTTTGTGCAATTTGTATAAATCGGAACAAGTGCGTTATAGACGTTGGACGCAAATGCGATCCACTGGATAGCACTGATTTCTTCCGGTACATCGTTGCGGATTTCGGCTACACCTAAGAAGCTAGTGCGGTTTACACCGATAGAGCGGTAGATATTTGCATGTTCTGATTTGGAATAGACACTGAATGGTGTACCCTGGTAAGTGGAAGACTGAACATATTTGACATCTTCAACGGTAATCAGATTATCCGGTCTGCGGCACCATGGCAGAACATCGCTTTCCGGTCCGTAAACCAGGTCATCATTGCTCCAGTTCGGGTCTGTGCGGTTGAAATAGCGCTGTCCGTACCAGACACGCGGTGTGTTATAGACATGGTCGGAATCGGTATGGCTTCCGAATGCAAGGCGGGCATTGAATGCACCTTTGGACAGATTCAGGTGATTTTCTTCAATGAAAGTCAGGATATCCGGACTCGCCATGAAGTTTTCCTGTGCACCAGTCGCATCTTCGAGATCGAATTCATCTAATGAGAACTGGTTGGCGATGACGGTATAGCAGTCATCCGGCAGACGGCGTGCAATCCAGTGATGACCACCGACGGTTTCGAGATACCAGACTTCGTCATGATCCGCAAAGGCAATACCGTTGTTTTCATAAGTTCCGTACTGTTCGAGCAGCATGCCTAAACGCATAACACCTTCTCTTGCGGAATGGATGTAAGGCAGAACGAGAACGACGATGTCTTCTTCGCCGATGCCGCCGATTTTTTCCGGTTCAGTATCCGTTGCCGGTACATATTCAACAAGCGGGTCTGCGGCAAGAACGCGCTGGTTTGTGGTTAAAGTTTCGGTTGCGGTCATCGCAACATTTGCGGCATTGATGCCTGCGGCAGCCCAGATGCCTTTTTCTTCCGGATTGACGTTCGGTACTGCAGTATAGCGCATCGGGTTTTCCGGCAGTGCAATCTTGCAGTGGGAAATCACGGAATGATATTCAGTAGGCTGTTCATAAGGCTCTACAACCTTGAACTTCTTGACTGAAAAGTGTCCAGTCGGATTATCGTCGTTGCGGCTGATCATGGTCGAGCCATTATAAGTTGCTTTTTTTCCGACAAGAATCGTAGTACAAGCCATTTTTTAATTACTCCTTTTTTAATCTGTGGATCTGATTGACTCAGATCTGCTTCTGTTAAGGATCAGTAGGATCCGTGCCTATTCATTCTATAATTGTTTCTTCCACTTTGCCCGTAAAAAGAACCGTAAAGAAGAAAAAGCCATGGAACGGCAGGCTCCATGACTTTTGGTTCATTCAGTATTTTCGAAAATTAGCCTTTGCGCGGAGCGCGTACTCGTTTTTCACGGTAGGACTTATTCCCTTGCGGCTTATGTCCTCTTCTTCTGTCATTGGACTTATCGAAACCGTTGGGACGTTTCACTCTGTCCGTTTTAAAACTGCGATCCTTTTTATTTCTGTACTCATCTTTTTCATTTCCGGATCTGCCTTCTGCTTTTTTCACGAGCAGAACCGCTGTTTCAACATGCGGGGTCTGGGAGAAAAAGTCAAAAGGCTGAACGCGGCGGATCTCATAGGCTTTCTGCAGAACGTTGAGATCCTTGCCGAGCGTTGCCGGGTTGCAGGAGACATAAATCATCGATTTTGGCAAAGATTCAAGAATTGCCTGCTTCATCAGCTGATTCAGGCCACTGCGGGGCGGATCGACGATCAGTGTATCAATGCTCTGTTTGGCAATGATCTTTTCCATCTCTTCACCGGCGTCTCCGCAGATAAATGAAACGTTGTCTTTATGGTTGAGACGGGCATTGGTATTGGCGTTATCGACCGCATCGGAAATATATTCGATACCGATTACCTGGTCCGCATGATCGGCGACAAATAAGGAAATGGCACCGACACCGGAATACGCTTCAACAAGCAGATGGGAATGTTCCGGAATCCAGCTTGCGATTGCCTGGTAAAGCGCAATCGCCTGTTTCGTGTTGAGCTGGAAGAACGATTTCGGCAGTAAAGCGAGTTCATAATCGGCAAGTTGCAGGGTCATTTTATCCTGACCGCCTAAATGAGTCACTGTTTTACCGAACAGTTCATACTCGGCAGTATCCGGTTCCTTGACCGACTGCCATACCGAAACAACATCATCCAGTGCGAGAATCTGATCGATCAGTTCCTGCGGAATCTCCATCTCGCCGGTCACAAAGGTAACATGAACCTGCTGGTCAAATTCTTTAAGAACGAGAGAGAGCAGACCCGGCATAGCGGCACTTTTCGCAACCGGCAGTTCCCACCCGGCAAAGATCTCCATCAGCTCAGTGCGGACTTTTTCAAGCTTTTTCGAATGAATCATGCACCGCTCAACCGGAACAAAATCATTCGTGCCTTTCTTGTACATGCCGGTACAGATCTTTCCGTCCTTCATGCCGAACGGAAGCTTGCAGGCGTTGCGGTAACCTAATGGTTCCGGGTTTTTGATTAACGGTTCAACTGGTCCGGTGTAGTCGGCATATTTACGCAGTGCTTCCTTGAGTACTTCTTCTTTCATCCGCACCTGTCCTTTATAGTCGACATGCATTAAAGAGCAGCCACCGCAGCTTTCCCACTTGCCACATACAGGGTGTTCTCTGCGCCGCGGGGAGGGCTCAAGCACGTTGGTCACATGGGCATGGGTATAGTTGGGACGGTCTTCATCGATTTCGAATTCAACGACTTCGCCGGGAATGGCATGGTCGATAAAGACCGCTTTTTTATGGGCATAGGCGATTCCTTCGCCGTTAATGCCCCATCGTTTAATTTTTGCTTTCATTATGTTTCCTCCAGGTGCTGATCACAAAATTAAACGTGATCGCGAGCCCTTGCTGGTTATGTTCCAGTTTTTCAATCGCTTCTTTAGGCGTCCGGTAAAAATAGGGCGTCATTTTCAGGAGTGCCATCACATCCTCGACATGATGAACCTGCGAAATCTCGATCTGATTTTCGAGTTCGAAGCCTTCAACCGGCTTTAACGGCGGGTTCAAGCGGACGTTTTCATACAGCTGTTCCTTCAGTTCGACATGATGCATTTCCCCCGGAGTTACGGTAATCAGCAAGCCATTCTCCTTAAGCACACGCGCGGCTTCAGCCGACGGAATCGGGGTGAAGATCGAAGTCAGCAGATCCATGGAGGCATCTTCAAAGGGCAGATCATAAATACTGCCGACAATGTACTGCGTCTTTTTATCGTGTTTTGATGCATGGGTAATCGCCGGAACGCTTAAATCAATGCCGTAGGCATGAGTGGCGGACTGGGATAGTTCCCGCGTGTAGTAACCTTGACCGCAGCCTAAATCGAGATAGTTGTGCGGTTTTATTTCTTCGAGAATTTCAGTGAGCTTCGTGCGCAGGAAGGCATAGTAGCCGCTTTCGAGAAATTCGCTTCTCGCCTGCACCATGAGTTTATTATCGCCGCCGGCCTTCTGCTTGCGTGAAAGGTTTACATAGCCGGACTTGGCGATATCGAAGGTATGGCGATTGGGACAGTGATAAGATTTTTCCCCGCGTACAAGAGGTTCATGACAGATCGGACAGTTCATGCGTTTATTATACCGTTTTCCTTTCCAGCCTAAAAAAAGTCTGAACAGGTAAAAAATGTTCAGACTTTTTTTCATTGGCAGAACTAAAATAAATCTTCTTCCTCGTTTCTGGTTTCATCCTTAAAGCTGACGCGGACGGTTTCAGCCAGGTTAATGCAGTCATCCACCATCGTCTGCCAGTCCCAGCGTGCTTCATAGGCTTCGCATTTTTCCTTTTTCGGTTTGGTGACTGGTGCTTTCGGTGTGAAAATTGTGCAGCAGTCTTCAAACGGAAGGATGGACGTTTCATAAGTGCCGATATTGCGGGCAATATCGATAATTTCCACTTTATCCATGCAGACAACCGGGCGGATCATCGGCATATTTGTAACTGCGTTGATGCAGTTCATGCTTTCGAGAGTCTGGGAGGCAACCTGTCCGACACTTTCGCCGGTTCCGATTGCCAGGCAGTGCCGTTTTTCAGCCAGTCCGGCGGCAATGCGCATCATCATGCGGCGCATGAGGGTAATCGCATAGCTTTCCGGCGCATGCTGGTAAATGGCAAGCTGAAGAGTTGTAAATGGAACGACATGGACAACGATATCTCCCTGATACGGCGCAATCAGGCGCGCAAGCTGGAAGACTTTGTCACGTGCTTCCGCACTCGTATAAGGAGGTGCGGCAAAGTGAACGGCTTCGATATGAACCCCCCGTTTCATCATTAAATAGCTTGCGACCGGTGAATCAATACCGCCAGAGAGCAGCACCATCGCCCGGCCTCCGACACCGACCGGGAATCCGCCGGCACCTTCGATTTTTTCTGTCATCACATAGATGGCATCAGAACGGACTTCGATCAGAATCGTCACTTCCGGATGATGGACATCGACTTTCCAGTCGCTGTTTTTGAGAATTTCAGTAGCAACAGCACGGTTAATCGCATCGGAATTCATTTCAAACGATTTGTCGTGACGTCTTGCCTTGATTTTAAATGTATGGGGAACACTCAGATCAATGGCACTGTGAATGGCACCGAGAACGGCATCGATGGTCGGATCGACTTTCATTGCCGGAGAAAAGGAAGAAATGCCGAAGACTTTACCAAGCACATCGCAGACAGCGCGGACATCTTCATCATGCAGATACACATACATGCGGTCGTACTGTGCTTCGTATTCGAGCGTGGAAAAGCCGCTCAGTGCTTTTTTCGTATTCTCGAGCAGACGGTGAATAAAGTTTTTACGGTTCTTCCCTTTTAAGGACAGTTCACCATAGCGGATGAGGATGTGATCATAGCGGTAATCCATAGGCAGCAATAATCTCCTTTACTGTATCGATAAACTGGTCAGCTTCTTCCATCGTATTCTGATTGGAAAAAGATAACCGGATATTGTGTGTAGCTTCTTTTTCACTGCATCCCATATTAATCAGCACCGGGTTCGGGCCGGCGTGCTTGGATTCGCACGTACTGATCGCAGAAACGCAGATGCCTCTTTCATCGAGGGCATTCTGCAGCACCTGACTCGTCATCTGATCAAAGCAGATACACAGAATCGAATCTGCACCATCCTGCGGGGAGAGCACTTTCGAGCCCGGAATTTCCGCAAGACGGTCGATGATATGCGTCTTGATCGCATGCATATTTTTCTGCATTTCCGGCTGTTCCTGCAGTGCAAGACGGATCGTTTTGGCCAGAGCGATATGCGTCGGCGCATTTTCAGTTCCGCCGCGAAGCCCCTGTTCCTGCTGGCCCCCGAAAAGCAGCGGCTGCAGTTCAACATTGAATTTTTTGTATAACAGTGCTGATCCTTTGACGCCGTGGATCTTATGGGCGGACATGGTCATCAGATCGAGTTTTTCAATTGGAATGTCAATCTTGCCGAAGCTCTGGGTACAGTCGGCATGGAAGACACAGGTCGGATTGTGATGAACGACATCGCTGATCGCACTTAAATCATTAATCGCGCCCATTTCATTAGAGACATGAATGAGACTGACTAGAATGGTATCGTCCGTCATCGCGTCGGCAACATCCCGGGCATGGATCTGACCATCTTCATGAATCGGCAGATAGACGACTTCATAACCCATCTTTTCCAGAAAAGCCATAGCTGCCTGACTGGATGAGTGTTCGGAGTTGGAAGTGATGATACGCTTTCCTCTTCTCGCATTGGCAAGGGCATAGCCCGCAATTGCCATCGAGTTGGATTCGGAAGCGCAGGAGGTAAAGATAATTTCATCTTTACGGCAGCCAAGCATCTTGGCAATACGACCTCTGCTTTCATCAAGCAGATGAGCAGCTTTGCGTCCGGGAGCATGGAGGGAATCCGGGTTTCCGTATTCCTGGAGCAGTTTTACAAAAAGAGCAGCAACTTCCGGATTAACCGGCGTGGTTGCTGCATTATCGAAATAGATCATTCCTTAAACCTGGTTCATGACCGCCGGATCCTTACGGGCAATCAGCTTCTCATAAATTCCCGGATGAAGCGTTTCGATTGCCTGGATGGCGATTTTCAGAGCGCGGGTGTATTCACCGTTCTGGAAACAGATTTCCGCTTTAGTCAGATCGGAATCCAGAGCAGGATAGGAAGAACGGAAACGGTTGCCAAAGACAATCGCGTTTTCGACCATAACGGCTACACCGACAAGGTTTGTGGCATTGGAATACAGCTTGTAAATGAAATCAATGGCTTCCTGAAGGTTTTCATTGAGCTCAGTTACATCTAACGGAGATTTTTCGAGAATTGCCTGAACATTCGCAATCTTCTTTTCCCCTTCTTCTAAGTCTTCGTTGAAGGAAGCAGAAATAGCCGGCAACTGACGCATGCTTGTATTCAGGTTGACTTCATTAAGAATCAGCTGCAGTTTGACAAGCTGTTTGCGGGCACGTGAATCATCACTGCTCGCTCCGACAAGCAGCTGCTTCATATCGCTGACTTCCTTGCCGAAATCTTCGATTTTGAGTGAGAAGCTGCGATAGCCGTCAATCAGTTCAACGTTGAACGATTCACTGGTTTTGAGCTGTTCCTGAATTTCATCTCTCTGCTTCTTGAGCACTTCCATCTGCTCTCTTGCGCGCACAAAGCGTTTCGTCCAGTCTTCAAGTCCGAAACGATCTTTAATGGACGCATACAGACGGGTAATTTCATTTAATTCGCGTTCAACTTCATCCACAACCTGGAAGTTTCCCTGCAGGTTGGCATGAATCTGATGGAACGCATCCTGTTCCTGTTCAATGTCAGCCTGTAAAGCAAGAATCTGATCGGTGATCGCATCAATCTGCGGACCAGCCTGTTCAAGATTACCGGTATCGAGATGGTTCAGCGCAGTATCGAGCGCATTCTGAATCGCATCCAGCTTGTCATCGACATTGAGGTAGGACGGATCGATCTTATCCGCTTCAAAGCCGGCGATTAACTGTTTCACCTGCTCAATGCCTGCCGGAATATCGAGTTTGGCACGCTGATAGAGTGCCGGGTATTCCTTGCAGTAAGTATCGAACTCAGTGCATTTATCGCCGAGTTTCTCGATGGTATCCTTGGCAAGATTGAATTGAGCTTCTTCAAGCTGTGTATCGAGTGCACTCTGCAGATCCTGCAGTTCGGAGATCTGGGCATCGATGAAGTCACGGCCGCCAAGCAGTGTTTCACGGATATTGAGATACTGTTCCTTTTCCTTGCGAACCTGTTCAGTGACTTTTTCCGCTTTGGTACGGATTTCCGTTTCGCGGGAAAGGATATTGTCGAGCGACTGCATGACGATGCGGATTCTCTCTTCCGTATCATCCAGGACCGCTTCTACTTCATCCATCGCACGCA
This sequence comes from Allobaculum sp., assembly GCA_051873775.1. Classification (GTDB taxonomy): domain Bacteria; phylum Bacillota_I; class Bacilli_A; order Erysipelotrichales; family Erysipelotrichaceae; genus Allobaculum. The sequence continues at coordinate 13,487 of JBJEFF010000035.1, forward strand.
GCGATTTTTTGTATTTATGACGTTTGAAGAAATCAAATGCCTTTTCGTAAAGATTTTCGCAGGCACTGACTGACTCCATGCAGATTTCGTATTTCGGACGAAGATCTTCAACTCGTTCGAGCAGGTCTTCATTCGCTTTCGCAATCGCATCTGCTTTTGTATATTTCGCTTGCAGGTTGTTGGAACGGACGTTGTTCACTTCCACTTCCAGCTGTGCAAGCTGTTTTGCCACCCGGCCCTTTTTCAGCATGCGGGATACAATCCCGATAAGAATAAGGATCAGGAAGGCAATTGCTATATAAACCATTACCTCTACAGGAACGTGATTTATGACATAATGATAGGCGCTTCGACACCAGCCAGAAAACTGGCTCCATGCATTTTCCATTGCAGCTCCCCCTTCGCATTCAGTTTTCATTATAACAAACCACTTTCTCTTTGCACGCCAAGAACCAATACGTACCTCAAAAAGGGGTTTGATTCTTTTATTTTAGCGAATTCATCCCCATTAATAAATTCAACCTTAAAAAAGGATTCCGGTTACATAGCCGGAATCCTTAGCTTTCTGGGTGATTGAATGAAGAAACTAGAATGCTTTTTTACCGCGTGTATAAGTCATAATGACATCATAGTTATCGGCAAGAACAACTAAGTCAGCATCTTTACCCGCCTGAATGGAACCTTTGCGGTCCGCAAAGCCGAGGTAGTTTGCTGGGTTGATTGTGCAGGAGTTGATCGCAGTTAACCAAGGTACGCCTGCCTTTTCAAGAATCTGCAGACCTTTGTTGACGTTCAGTGTACTTCCGGCAAGGGATCCCGTATCGAGGTGAGCGGAGCCATCCGGCATTAAAGTTATCATCTGTCCGCCGAACGGAACACGGGTACCGACTGGTAAGGATTTAACCATTAAGGAGTCGGTAATCATAATGCCGTAGTTCGGTCCTTTAGCCTTGAAGAAATCATAAACTGCCGCAAGATCGGAATGGTTTCCGTCGCAGATCAGTTCGCCGTAAACATCGCCGAAGCGGAAGGCTGCACCGACAAGTCCCGGTTCACGGTGATGGAATTTAGTCATACCATTATAAACGTGTGTCATACCGGTTGCACCGTTGGCAACACCCATCAGAGCCTGTTCATAAGTTGCAGAAGAGTGACCCTGGCTGACACGGACACCGTGTTCTACACAGAAGTGAGTTAATGCATAGTCTTTATCATGTTCAGTTGCCATGGTAATGACGCGGATTAAATGATCACTGGCTTCCCAGTAACGTTTGAACTGTTCAACATCTGCCGGTACGCAGTACTGTTCCGGCTGAGCTCCTTTATAAACCTGATCCAGGTAAGGGCCTTCAAAGTGAATACCGAGGATTTCAGCACCTTCGTATCCTTCACGGACAACTTTGGCAACGTTCTTTACGGCGTTGGTCAGAACTTCTTCGGACTGGGTAATTGTAGTTGGCAGAATACCGGTAACACCTTCCTTAACAATATTCTTCATCCAGTTACGCAGACCTTCTTCAGTCGCATCGTTGGTGTCCCAGCCATATGCACCATGAGTATGCTGGTCGATAAAGCCCGGAACAATTCTCATGTCGCCATAATCTTCATCCGGAGTTTTTGTTCCGTAAGGAAGAATTGCTTTAATTTTTTCGCCTTCCGTTTCAATCTGGCAAGGCATCCACGTATCAACAACCCAAACACGTGTACTTTGAATAATCATAGTCTGATTCTCCGTTTTCTATCCTGTTTTACAGAACCGTTTCGCTGTTGACTGTTCTTGATTTGAGCACATCTTGGAAACAGCAGGTTCTATCAGGAAATCTATGTTTATTATATCGTGACAAGATGGGAATTATACCTTTAACTCACATCTTCCGATTTTTGACAAAAAAATTTTTAAAACGGTACCCGATGGAAAAATTTGATCTTCTGTAAACAGAAACGAAGCACTTTACAGCCGTTTTTGTGGTGTGTTTTCCTGTTCACTCATCTTGCAGAGTCAGATTTCTTCGACAAAAGCCGGATGGATTTCTCTGTACTTTTCAAAGACGTATTCCTGTGGCACATCAAAGTTCATCTGATACATGCGGAAAGTGACCATAAAGTTTTTCGGCTGCCACATTTCGTCGTAGGAATACTGATACTTCATGCCCATGCGCTGCATCACAGCCCCGCTTCGCGGATTGTTCTTATCATGTGTGGCGGTAATGAACGGAATGTCCGGACATTTTTTCAGCCAGTCAAGAACCACTGCGGAGGCTTCGCTGACCATTCCTCCATGCCAGAATTCCTTGCGCAGACCATATCCGAAATCATGGGCATCATCCATGGACACATGAACATAGCCGATCGGCACATTGTCTTCCTTACGGCAGATCGCCCAGGCATAGTCCGGACTATTGGAATAATGTTCTTTATAGAAGTGCTCTGCCTCTTCCAGTGTTTTTACCGGATACCAGGGCAGATACGTATTGACCTCTTCATCCGAATAAATATCATAAATCGCCTGCAGATCATTTTCATCAAACGGACGCAGAATGAGTCTTTCGCTTGTAAGAGTCGGGATATCCCGGTTTCGCATTTTGTTTTCCATTAACTCTCCTTTAACGGATTTTTGTCTCTTATACAATAAAATCGCTGATTCTGATTCTATTCTAGCGGGAATATCAGAAGTTTTTTAGCCGGAAAAGACGGATTTCTCTTCTCTTTTCCCCGGAATTTTTTACTTCATACAGGATCAGAACGTTTTTCGCGTTTATGCAGAATCTATTTGTATTTAAAGTAAATCTCTGCTATGCTAATTCGGCATGAATAATTAACAGCGTACAAAGTCACGGCCAAGGCGGAGCAGCTGAAGAGATGAGAGTAACAGTAAGCTGGCTGAAGAAAACATCGTCTGCTTCACCCGCAGTGAAGATTTGTATCCCGTTATTGTTTTTGTACAAAGACAATAGGAGGAAAACATTTATGTCTAGAATCACAGGTTCCACCTGGAAAGTTTCCCGTCGTCTGAACTTCTCTATTTCAGAAACAGGAAAAGAACTTGCAAGACGTCCTTATGCTCCAGGTCAGCATGGTAAAACACGTCGTGTAAAACTCACTAACTACGGATTACAGAAACAGGAAAAACAGAGAATCCGTAACGTTTACCAGATCTCTGAAAAACAGTTCGCTAACTTATACCAGAAAGCAAACAAAAAAGCTGGTGCAACTGGTGAAAACTTCTTAGTTATGCTCGAAAGCCGTTTAGATAACCTCGTTTATCGTATGGGCTTCGCAACAACTCGCCGCGCTGCTCGTCAGCTCGTTAACCATGGTCACATCCTCGTTGATGGCAAGAAAGTAGATATCCCATCCTACACTTGCAAACCAGGTATGGTCATCGAAGTTGCTGAAAAAGACAAAAACAAAGCTTTCATCAACGATGCCGTTGCTGCTGCTACATCTTTCGTTGACTTCGTTGAAGTAGACAAAGATGCTAAAAAAGGTAAATACGTTCGTTACCCGGAACGTGCTGAACTCTTCAAAGATCAGCCAATCAACGAACTTCTCGTTGTCGAATACTACAACAGATAAGTTCAAACCGTCATCAGGACGATTAAGCGAAACCTTCCTTCATGGATGGCTTCGCTTTTTTTCTTTGCCTGCCTTTTCTGATCCGCATTTCTTCTTCTCGTTTACCGTTTCCCGCTACTATAAATCTACAAATATCTATTATTTTTAAAAGATACTTACAGATTTATTCCTCCATCCGGCTTGTTCTTTCCAATGAAAGCCTGCTCCGGACAGATTCCTGCTTCTTTCTCTTTACAGAGCTTTTCCCACCCGCAGATCTCTGCGTTTGT
>JBJEFF010000036.1:0-3235 GCA_051873775.1 Allobaculum sp.
CCAACACCAAGCTGGATTGTGGAACCATCTTCGATTAAGTCAGCGATGTAGTGACCGATTTTGGCATCGACGTCTGTATAAGGTTTTAACTTGCTTGCGAAGATCGGACGGTCGGACTCAACAACAGCCGCAACTTCGGAAATGTGAACCAACGTATCCCCATAAGTACGTGGATAGTTCGGATTGACTTCCACGATCGCAAGAGCCCCTTTGTCGATTAAGTCGCGTTCGTAGATTGCGGATACGGACAGAGACATGTAGCCATTTTCATCCATTGGCGAGCAGGTTGCCAGTACCACCGGACGACGGTTTTCAGCACTGAGGCGGTCGAGCATTTTGCGCAGAATGGAAGTGGAAGACTGCGGAATGGCGCTGACCATTTTTTCGCCGTGAGCCTTACGTAAGTCACCGTTGAAGAACCAGCTGTTGTGGTCGCAGATCCCTTTCATTTCCTGGTCATGGAAAGCAGGGTATGGTTTGATTGGCAGGCATGTATTGATGACACAGCCTTTTACGCCGGTGTCTTTTAAATGCTGCAGTTCCATCAGAATAGCTTCCGGTTCGCCGGCAGCCTGAGCGGAGAACAGGTAGTCATTATCCTGGATAAGTTCGAGCGCTTCTTTTGCACTCATTTTCTTTTCTTCGTAGATTTCGTGAACGTTTTTCATGATGTTGTCCTTTCGTAATGTCTATTTGTGAGATGGATTTTATTGTTATGTTAATTTTTAATACGTAATGGATTTAATTTGGTTTTATTTTCCTGTTTCCGGAAGCATGAAGCTGCCGATAAAGAAAGTCAGGGAGACAACCAGGGCAACGATTAAGCCCATCTGATAACCTGCACCATCTACGATAAAGCCGATGATGAAGTAGACAATTGTTTCGATGATGTAGCTGATGGCCCAGAACAGACCCATGATTGCGGTCAGCTTGGCTGGAGTCATACCCGGTAATTCCTGCGGAATCATCACTAAGCTTGTCATCGGCAGGAACATGAAGAATCCGATCAGGAATGCAGAGATGATCGCGAGTACCGGTACAGTCGTAAAGAACATGAGTGCACCGCATGCCGTCATAATTAGACCGCTCCAGCGGATTACCGGCAGACGTTTGTGATAACGGCGTCCGAGCCAGATTGCGGCAAGAGAACCGAAGATACCGCCAACCGCAACAAGCGTCGACAGTGTTGATCCGCTGATGACTGTAGTTCCTGAAACCGGGAAGAGAGTCAGCAGAACGAGGTAGAACGTTAATAGTCCGGAGTAGGTGAAGGGCAGGATCCAGGAAACTTTATCCTGCAACGCTTTTTTGAAGCTGTATTTTTCTGCATTGTTAGCGGTCAGCGGGAAGTCTTCACCGAAGAGCAGCCAGAGAACAAAGAGAACAGCGGAGATTGTGGCGAAGAAAGCCATGGAATACTGCCAGGAACTCAGCCAGGCAATAACCGGAGCGACGATAATCATCGCGATAATGGAACCGACGTTGTAAGCAGCGGAGTTGACGGTGTTGACCATAAATAGCTGTTTACCGGTGAAGTAGTGAAGGACAACCGGAGAGAAATAAACGACGTACAGTGCGCCGCCAAAACCCATCACAAAGCGTCCGACGATGAATAACCAGTAAGCTGGTGCAAAAATTGCGATGGCACATCCGGCAACGATCAGCAGGGAACCGAGCCCGATCGCTTTTTTCGGCATGAGTTTCACCAGAATTCCGGCAGCAAGGAAGTTACCGATGATTTTGGCAATGGTGATCGCATTGGAGATTAAGGTTGCCGAGGCAAAGGACGTCAGTTCGAAGTGTTCCATAATCTGCGGAGTCAGAGTAGAGCCGGCGATCCAGTTTACGGCAAAGAAGGCATAGGTGAAGAACATGATCAGTTCAATGATCATCGCTCTCGATGAAGATTTTTCAGTATTCATAATTTGCTCCTTTAGTTAAGTAGTGGTTGTATGACTAAATTGGGTAATGCGATTCTGGACATCGGCCGTATGTCCTTTTCTTCTTACATCTTTAGAATACGGGGATGTAAGCGCTTGAGCCATCGCTCTTTGAGCAAGCTGTTATGACTAAAACTCATAATAATGATCCTCATCGCCCGTACATACGGGAAAGAAAAAGGCACTCCGTTCATTTTCTGAACAGGAGTGCCCTGGAGTATGGAATGGATAGAAAATGGATTCGGATGTGCCGATTATTTCAGATCCGCCCAGTCGATTTTTTCGTCTTTATAAAAGTAAATATCATCGTCAGGACCGATTTCACGGACAGGTTTGCATGGGGTTCCGAGTGCCACAACATTAGCCGGGATATCATGGGTAACAATGCTGCCGGCACCGATCACCGAGTTGTCGCCGATCGTGACTCCGGGCAGAACAACGACGTTCGCGCCGATCCAGACATTATTGCCGATATGGATTTCCTTACTGAACTGGTACAGTTCTTTACGCAGCTGCGGCTGTACAGGATGACCGGTTGTGATCAGCGTAACATTCGGTCCGAATAAAGTATTGTCGCCGACATAGATATGCGTATCGTCCACGCAGGTGAAATTGAAATTGGCGTAGACATTTTTTCCGAAGTGGATGAAATGACCTCCCCAGTTGCAGTGCAGCGGAGGTTCGATGTAGCTTCCTTCTCCGAACTCCGCAAACATCTCTTTGAGTAAAGCTTCTCTTTCTGCGCTCTGGTACGGTCCGAGCTGGTTAAACCGGTACTGCTTTTCCACGCATTCTTTCTGGAGCCGTCCGATTTCTTCATCTGTTGTGAGATAGAGTTTTCCGGTATGCATTTTGTCGATTTCTTTCATGGGGGTTCCTCGATTGATTTCATGATTAAGTTTTGTTCGTTTTAGATTGTTTTCTGCTTCTGATTATCTCATTTTTGTGATTATTCATGAATGACAAGTTATCCGTAAACACAAAAAAGGAAGCCGGCGCGGCTTCCTTTTGGATATATTTGCGAGTTCACGGATGAACTGTTTGGCGCTGGTACATTCGAGCATGTGCTCGAATTTATATTTATCTGTCAGGCTCGTGGTGATGGCTCGAAAATCTCATTGAAGATATAGCGGTCGTTTTTGTTGTAACAGACCATCAGGATCATGCACACTTCACTCGTATTCCATAACAGCGGTTGCATCACAGATCAGCGGGCACTGTTTTTGACAGATTAATGAGCAACCATCACGAACAACCGGTGAAACCCGCAGCGCAAGAATGAAAACAGAAAAAGA
>JBJEFF010000037.1:0-55220 GCA_051873775.1 Allobaculum sp.
CCTTCCTGTTATTCTTCTTCCTGATTATCGAAGGAATACGTTTAATCCGTAAGGAAGGATTCTGTCTGAGTAACTGTCTGACGCTCGGACTGGCATTTCTGATGCTTTTTAACTTCATTCTGGTGCCTTATGTGAATGATCAGACCAATCCCTGGATTAACCTGTTATTTGCTCTGCTCAGCATCATGACCGCTTACTTCTCTGCCCAGCTGGCAATCTTCATCTTTTCAGCACTGGTGAATTTAATTCACTTCGGAAAACGGAAACACTTTGATCAGATCGTTGTACTCGGATCCGGATTAATTGGTGACCAGGTGCCGCCACTGCTGCAGGGACGAATCCGTAAAGGAATTCAGTTGCAGCAGTACAATCCCGAAGCATTCCTGATTCTCTCCGGTGGGCAAGGTCCGGGTGAAACTGTTCCGGAAGGAAAAGCAATGAAAAAATGGGCACTCGCAAGCAGAGCCGATCCGGACCGGACATTAAGCGAAGAGAAATCCAAAAATACCAGAGAAAATCTGGAGTATTCCCGGCAGCTGTTCCCGAAACCATATGGACGAACCGCAATCGTATCGACTTATTACCATGTCTTTCGGGCCCTCCTGTTATCCAAGAAGATGAATATGAAAGCATTAGGTTATGGTTCAAGAACAAAATTCTATTTCACCATTAATGCGTTCCTGCGTGAATATGTAGCATATATTTCCATGACCCGGAAAAGACAGATAATAGTGCTTGGAATTCTCTGTCTGCCCGTCATTTTAACCAATCTATTTTAAACCATATTGAATGACAAAGCTGAACTTCGTTCATAATCTGCTTTGTCATTTTTTTTTTTTTGAAATTTAACAGCCAGAAACTGAAGGAGGAAAGCGAAAAGATGAAACTAACGATAAGTAAAGGTATAATGAGCATTAAATACATACAAGCACGTGACTTGTGAGTAATTTGTCATGAAAAACAAAGTCCCCATGCTTTAAAATATTAAAAAGTCATTTTTGGCCTCGTGTTTTCTGAATCGAGAAGAAATGAACAGTCGAACAAAAAATACCCGACTAAACAAATCATTATGATTGTATTTGAAATATAAATGGAAAATAATAATCATAATTAAATTTGATGATGAAAAATTCATGAATGAAAGGAGTGGAAAGATGGCAGGAAGTACCCGTAAAAATCATCCAAGCAATGAGTCATTTTTATTTTCCAATGACTTTAATCTCGGCTTGGACGCCACCATACTTGGTTTTGGCTATGTCAAAGCCACTCCCAATCAGTCTTTCGGTCCCGCACTGCGGAATGCCCATTTCATTCAGTTCGTGACCAAAGGACGAGGCTATATCATCAAAGGGGATAAACGGTTTGAGATCGGACCGAATGAAGGCTTTTTAGTCGCTGAAAAAGAACGTGTCTATTACTGTGCGGATCACAAAGATCCCTGGGAATACTGGTGGATTGGCTGGCGCGGTGACAAGATCGTAGAATTTCTCAGACGTACTTCCCTCTGGAACGAACCGATTTTCCGATATGATCCCAACAGCGAACTGTTTAAAGAAATCGAAATACTGTCGACCATTAAGCCAGTTAAGAACAATGATCTGCGCTTAAATGCGTTAATGTATTCAATCTTTTACAAGATGACTCTCGCTTTTCCGCCACATAAAGAACCTTCGACGAGTCCGGTTCATTATGTTGACCAGATTCTCGTTTTAATCGATCAGAACTATGACCGAAAAATCACTGTTCATGAAATCGCCTCTGCTCTTGCGCTCGATCGCAGCTATCTACATCGTATTTTCAAAGATAAAATGGGTGTCAGCATTAAAGACTACCTGCTCCAGGTCCGCATGAATAGTGCCTGCAAAATGCTGTTAAACAGCGATCTTTCAGTAGGTGATGTCGGCCGCTCTGTGGGCTATGACGATGAACTCTACTTCTCAAGGCTCTTCCGTAAAAAGATGAATATGTCTCCGACTGCATACCGTCAGACATACCGCACAACGGAAAAGTCATCAAAAAACGAAAACCAGAAAACAATCAGAAAGTAACAGATGATTCAATCCCTCCGGCAAAGTTGCCAGGAGGGATTTTTATATAACCGAAGAACGAGAAAAATTAACTCAGAGGTTCGGGGAATAAGAAAAAACGGTGACTCTGCGCATGAAGCCACCGTTTGACTGTATATTTAAAGTTGCCTGGAATCGAAAATGAGTCGGGCGGACAGACTATTCAGCATCATCCTTTTCGATTTTGACATCATTCATATCAAAAGTAACCAGCGGTTCTCTTGAAATCGGATCGATAAACGCTAGACGGGTATTCGTTAATCCAGCGAGGCGAATAAGATCATCCCCGGAGAATGCATCACGGGAATATTTCGTATTCAGAGCCTGCGGTCTGGATAAGCCTAACGTCCGTGTGTACTCAACGCTTTTAACACCTTTTAATGCTAGCAAGCTTTTAATTTTATTTGTTTTACTCATATGACGTTTCCTCCATGGAACGAATATATCTGAAATATAAATAGTTATATTTACAAATACAAAATTAGAATACTTTCATGATTATAGAGTTATTCCAAAATCATAAATTAATTATAAACGTTTTTTTCGAATTATAATATGGGATAATTCGCAAGTTCGGAAATACATGGAATATTTCCATATTAATGAATAACAAATTTCTATTTATATTTTATTCATCAGTCGTAAAAGTTTATCAGATAATGATTACTTTGATGCTCCTACCTCCTTTATCCAGTCGACCTGCACAGCCTGACTGAGTCTATAAATTAATTAGTTCATAGACGTAATGGGTTATTACATGGCTTTGAGCCTCATGATTTCTGCTTTTAGAAATGAATGATTTAAATTATTTTTAGCTCAATTTGAACAAAAAACATTTTTGTTCTACCTTTAAAACGGAAGGGTCTTTCTAATTCTTATATAATGCATTTATCATATTAAAGTAAAGCGTAAATAGTTAATTTAATGTAATTATTATATAAAAATTAAATATCATCATTTATTTATTCTTTTCGGATGAATACATACCATATTCAATGCTTTTTTCCGTTCCAAACAGGCGATAAATATCGGAATTGATCTGAATGTTCCAAATGTAAAATGTTACATTTGCCATTGATTATGACATAATGCCATTTCTCAATTCTATTTTAATGCACAAATCCCATTTTTGGAATCGAATAGGCTTTTATAAATCAGATCGATTTTTAACACTGGGATGTTAATTTATTCCTCAATATTTATCCCTTCTTTACTTTGCACTATTTGCTTTTTAATGCATACCGATTTACCCGTTTTTCTGTTCCCTCACTCATTGAAGATGGATTTTCATCTTCTGCTTCCCTCTCTGACCTTCTAAGTTTGCACTTTCCGGTTATTTTAATTCATTCAGGTATAAAAAAAGAACCTCTCACCTATCGGAGAAGTTCATTTTTGCTTTCTGTCTAGTATGGAACCTTTAAGTTCTGCCTGTAACCTAAAGCCGGTGAATTAATGGAAATCGTAATACCATTTTTCTGTTTGGCAGAGAAATCCGGGATGGCATCTTCTGCTTCAAACAGTACGTTAACCGCTAGTTCCTGTCCGGCATCAAGATAAAACAGCTGATAACCGTAAGTTTCGCAGCGTATGGATTCCGTTTTGGCATCCATACTGTTGTCGGAGAAATTCTGCTGTTCAATTTCTTCCTGACTCATGGCTTTGTACTTGTCAGGATCCGGTAAGGATGAGATCTTTAAGCCATCAATCGTGCAGACCGGAGAAAGGAACGGAATGACAAGACGTTTGTCAGATTTATTCTTGTAATTAATCTTCAGACCCTGGATCGAAGACTTACCATTTTCGTACTTATAGGACAGTTCTGAAGCATCGACTTCAAATTCATAGAATTCATCGGAGTAGACGACAAATTTAGCTTCATCAGAGTTCGTTACATTTTCATCCTTGATTGTCCGGATCTGGACAGAATCAAACGGAATGAATTCGTCCTGCGATTCCACATAAAGGCCGATATTGCGATCGCTTGTTTTCGGGACACCGATATATCCGTAGATATAGGTAGATGTTCCCGCATTGACATCATTGGAGATGATCGTTTTAAACTGATCAATCGGGTTAATCGGTTTATACTCCCCACGGCTCGAAGCACGGAGTGTATAGACGAGATTGGACATGTGGAAGACTTTATCCGAGTTGTTGTCTACACTAGCCAGGAAGTAATAATAGACGGTATTGACGTTTTCGTTTTCTACTTCCAGCACATCAACGAGTTTGAAATCAACGTTTTCCGCTACCGGAATGGACGTCTTTTTCTTACTGCAGCCGAATAAAGAAAAAGCCATTGTCAGACAGACAAATAAGCTGAATATTTTTTTCATTTTTATCACCATGTTTTATTCTAAAAGAAAAGTAAGGATCACTCAACCTTAAGACAGTCAAAGCATACCAAACGTAAAGCAAGATTGAATGTTTTTCCGATTGCCTGCATGAATCGCTTAAATGAAAGCCTGACGATTTCCAATGTGTCAAAATCTTTTGACAGTCACCATCGCCTATGTCAAAGAGTATGGATAGACGCAAATACAGACTGAGGTTACTTTGAAGCAGACAGGAGTCATACATCGAAAGGAGATTTTAAATGGAACTAAGCTCACAGATCAGAAAGCACCGAACCGCACAGAATCTTACCCAGGAACAGCTTGCCGATATGCTCTATGTCTCAAGACAGACGATTTCAAACTGGGAAAACCAGAAAAGTTATCCGGACATTCACTCTCTGCTTATGATGAGTACCTTGTTTGATGTATCTGTTGATCAGCTGATTAAAGGAGATCTCAACGTTATGAAAGAAATCATCAGTGAAAAAGAAATTCAGCAATTCAATCGCACCTCCCGTATCTTCAGTGTTCATCTTCTCTGCACTGTAATTCTTGCAGTACCGCTCGTCGTTACGCTAAAGGTCTACGGATATGTGATACTTGCGATACTGTTTGTGATCACAATGTACTGGGCGATAAGAGTGGAAAAGATCAAGAAATTTCATGATGTGCAGACGTATAAGGAGATCGTGGCGTTCAGTGAAGGTAAAAAACTCGACGAAATTAATCGGTTGGCGGAAGCCGGCAAACGCCCGTACCAGAACATCTTGAAAGTGGTAATCAGTGCCGTTGTTACCGCCGCCATTTGCGTAGTCATGACATCGCTGTTTCAAATGTTTAGAAGTTAGGTGAATGTGGAACATATTAAAAATCAGATAGGTACTGAAATGTAAGGAATCTTTCTATACATAATTCTCGATTTGACGGATATTCATTTAACTCTTGAAGAGGCAATTTTTTTAAGTTTGATATAATAAACACATGCCACAATCACATCCATATCACGACATGCTCGCCAACTACAAGGCGCCGCGCTGGAACGACTTTCCGGCGATTGATCTCTACATGGATCAGGTTGTCGAACTGCTTAATTCCTGGCTCGATGACCTCTATTTCGATTCGAAAAAGCCCTGTATTACGCCGAGCATGATTAATAACTACGTCAAAAGCTCTATTGTTCATCCGCCTATCAAAAAGCGCTACAACAACTACCATCTCGCCTTCCTGTATGTCGTCATGGTTCTCAAGCAGTGCTTCCAGCTGCAGGATATTTCAGAGATGATCCGTATTTACTATACGATGGACCATTCGCTTCATACGGATACGCATTTCAATACCTTTGCCGAAGTCTTTGAAAGCATGCTCCACCAACAGATGGAAACCGGCAAGATTGATGGTACGTATTTTGAAAATCCGAACTGGCAGCAGGAATTAATGGTCAACGTCCTTCAGACAGTATGCTGCAGACTTTGCAGTATGAGTGTTCTTGCCGATGTGCGTAAAGATCATGAAAGTGAAGAATATTCGATAGTTACCCAAAAATCAGAACTGAAATCCCGCAGTTCCAAAAACAGAAAGTAATAGAATAAAAACACGGCTTCTTCTCCGTTTCAGGATGAGGATAAGCCGTGTTTTTCTGTGATAAGTAATGAGCGGGTTGAGCGATTAGAGAGAAGAACCGAAATCAGCAACAAGAACCTGACCAGTCATGGCGCTGGATTCATCGGAAGCAAGGAATAAAGCGATATTCGCGATATCTTCTGCACTTGCAACCGGTGCTTTTAAATCAAGATGGGTAGCCATGGCACGCATCATTTCATTATCGAGTTCAGCCGGATCCATATTAGAGGTCATTGGTGTCTGAATTGTACCCGGGCAGATGACATTGGCACGGAGACCAGTGCCGGCATAACGGAATGCGGTATGCTTGGTCAGACCGATGATTCCGGCTTTTGAGGATGCATAAACAGCCGGTCCGCAGCCTTTTTCTCCGGCAACAGAAGCAATATTGACGATGGATGCAGCGTCGTTGTCTTTCATTTCCTTAACGGCAGCGCGTGTTACATACATGGTTCCTTTTAAGTTTGTATCGATGATGCGGTCGATGTCTTCATCAGCAGCGAGTTCGATTGGTTTCATTCCGCTTTCGAGAACTCCGGCATTATTGACAAGAATGTCAATCTGCCCGAACTCATGAATGGTTTCTTCGATTAAGCGGTTCGCATCTTCAACTTTTGCGATGTCGCATGGTACAGCAAGCACTTCTCCGCCTGCTTCTTCGATTTCTTTTGCGACCTGATCTAATTTTTCTTTTCTACGTGCGGAGATCACGACTTTAGCCCCTTCCTCCGCAAACAGTTTGGCTGTTTGGGCTCCAACTCCGGAATTTCCACCGGTAATCACAGCAACTTTGTCAGCTAAACGATTCATATTAACTTGAAATTCCTTTCATTGCAGAGTATTTCTTCTGCTCATATTAATCATCTATTCTAAGCGTATTTTTTTAATTTACAAGCCTAATACAGGATCGGCATAGATGAGACTGTCTTTAGGCCTTATTCCGGTTGATCAGCGAGTTTCCAGCGATCAAGAATGGCTTTACGTGCCGGCTTTTCCCATGGATTCTCCATAGGTCCTAGATCTTGCATCCTAAAAGACGGATTCTGTTTCTGAATGGCTTTGGTCAGTACGAAATCAGCAAGTTCCCCGTTTTTAGGGAGGAGTGGTCCGTGAAGATAGGTGCCGAGAATATGGCCATCATAGTATCCTTCCAGTCCGGCATCAAACGCATTGCCATTCCCATGAACAACTCGGCCGAGTGGATGTTCGACATGAACCGTTTGACCACCGTGGTTTTCAAAGCCCACCAGACGGATTTTATGGCCATCTAGATCGGCATCTACAACAACATTGCCGATGCAGCGACTTTTTCCTTTACCAGTTTCAGAGTAGTAATTTCCGACCTGAACGCCGGCAATCTTTTCATGATCAGCAGTTTCGTAGTACTGCCCGAATAACTGGTAGCCGCCGCAGATCAGCAGAAAGAATGTATTCTGTGCTATTGCTTCATGAATATTGTCCTTACGGCTCAGCAAATCCGGGATAAGCGCAACCTGCTCCTTATCGGCACCGCCCCCCATGAAGACAAGATCATATTCTCTGAGATCCGCTTCCTGTCCGATTCCGACTGTGGTGACTTCAAAGTCAATACCACGCGCCTGGGCGCGTTTGGTCAGGGTCATGATATTACCTTTGTCACCATATAAATCCATGATGTCATGATACATCCAGGCACATTTCAGTTTCATAGACCCATCTCCTTCATGATTGCTTTGCGGCTCGTTAATAATGCCGTGTAGGTTGCAACGACATACACATTATCACTGCCCTGCAGCGCTTTGGCGATTGCCTGATCGAGGTTTTCTTCAATACTTAAACCTTGTTCAAAATTGCCGTAGAACATGCGTAAAGCCATATCCCCTGCTCTTGTTCCGGTACAAATCACCTGTTTTGTTTTCTCGTTCATAAACTTTTCAAACTGGGTATCGTAAATCCAGGATACGTCAGTACCATCCTGTTCATGGTCATTCAGCACGATGACAATCGATTTTTCCTTGTTATCCCGTTCAATGACTTTCATGACTTCATTGGCACCCGTCGGGTTTTTGATCAGATTGAGAATGACCTGTTTGTTTCCTTTGTTAAAACGTTCGTTGCGTCCGGCAGGTTTCGGTGCATCATCGAGCATTTTCTTATACGCATCAACAGAGACGCCAAAATGTTTCATCACAGCCGCCACAGCTGCATAGTTGTACATCGAATACATTCCTTCGTATGGACCCTGATATTTAACCTGATCGAGAACGAAGGTCTGATCATTTAGATCAATCTCGGTTAAAGCAACGTCGTATTCTGGTGTTTTAAAATCGCAGTTCGGGCATGAAAAATGACCAATATGTGAATACTGGTAGTAGTCATAATGGAGACGATGTGCGCAGACCGGACAGAATTTACCTTCGGAAGCTTCCTTGGCTTCCTGGAAAGAATACTGATTTTTCGGTATACCGAAGTAGACGGCTTTAGCTTTTGGTGCTTTGAGCGCAAGACGGACGGTATTCGGGTCATCACCGTTTAGAATCAAGGTTCCCTGATAGTCCGGCAGGACATTTTCAATTGACTCAATAAGCTGTTCCATTTCTCTTGCACGGTCGAGCTGGTCGCGGAAGAAGTTATTGACGACTAAGGCGCTGACCGGGAGATATGGCAGAATGTGACGGATATTCAGTTCGTCAACTTCTAGAACGCAGACATCGCCATTGATCATGCCATTACTTTTGCAGTTCGTCAGTAAAGTAGCGGTTATGCCGGCTTTCAGGTTATCTCCCTTACGGTTGGAAATGACGGTTTTTCCCGCTTTTTCAAACAGGCTAGAGATCATATTAGCCGTACTGGTTTTCCCGTTGGTTCCGGTAACGAGAATGACCGGTCCGTTGAATTTCAGCTTCTTTAAAGAATCGGGATCGATTTTTAATGCGATCGATCCGGGCATGGAGCCTCCGCGGCCGATCATCGACAGGAGAGTCTTTGAAGTCTTTGCCGCAAGCACAGATAGTTTAGACATAGTATTTCCTCTGCCTTTTCAGGCTGTTATTTTCAGATAGACGATTCAGTCTGAACCGGTAAGATTGATTACGGGACACGAAATGCCCCAAACAATTGGGGTGTTGAGAACAGAAACGGCATTCCCGGATAAATCTTACGAATGTTATTGTACCGCATCTTAGATTATCTTCGAAATAATCAGGCGTTTCTTGGATCCCTGTTCCAGAAAAGAGGTCAGGATTTTAACGCCCCCAATATAAAAGCGGATTTGAGCAATTAAAAAGCATGAAGCTAAAGATCCGTGCAGATTATGCATAGATTCATACAGGCTTCATGCATTTCAAATCAGTTATTCAGCATTTTCAATGCGTTCAACACCGACTAATACGGCAGGATAGATTTCCTGAATTTCACCGCTGTAGAAAATTTCAATTTTTGAACCCACATCAAGATCAGCTGGCATTTCCACATCTACGCTGGTCAGTGAGAATTTATCCGAGCTATTCAGTTCGTCGGACCCTTCAACTGGTTCAATGATAATGTTATCGCCGTCAATTTCGGTTACTGTGGCAATCACCGAAACCTGGCTCTCTGCACTTGAAGATGCCTGAGATGTGGAGCCTGACGCCGTGGAACTGCTGCAGCCGGCAAGGATCAGTAAGGATGTCATGGCGACAACTGATTTTCTGAATAAACGACTGGAATTTGTTTTCATCGTTACCCCTCATTTCTGTTTAACTTTGAATCCATTTTAAAATGGAGAGCGGATTTGTGCCGTTACAGTTTCGAGAGATTTTGTTACGGTTATGTAAGGTCAATTAGTCAAGAAGCGCTAAAGCTTTTTCCAGAATGCTTGTACTGTTTAAAGCCCCGTAGTCTTTCATGTCAATAACATAAACCGGAAGTTCCGGTGCAAGTGATTTAATGACGCTCATTTCGTGTTTAACCTGCGGACTGAGTAAAAGGATGTCGATCGTATTTAAATCCTGTTTGGCATCACCGATATTCTTGGCTTCAATTTTGCAGTCCATTCCTTTATCTGCTGCTGCTACGCGCATATCGCGAACAAGCATCGAAGTTGATACACCCGCAGAGCAGGCTAATAAAATAGTTTTCATCATCATTCCCCTTCGTCAAGCACACCGAAGCGTGCCTATACTTCATTTCTATCTAGACTCCTATGAACCAGTCAGCATAATGGCAGTTCCGGGCTGTCGCAGAAGACCCGGATATATGGTTTCAGGTTCATAGTCTATCCACATTATACGATTTTCATCATCAATTTTTAAGGTTTCTTTTCTGACAGCCTAAGAGGAGCTTTTTGAAAATCAGCTGATTTATTTTCGAATCGAAACAAATATGTTTCATTTATAAATTCATTCTTTTCAGAAGATTTTTTCATTTAAATTGATCAAAAAAATCTTTTATGAAATCCCTTGGATGTTCTTGTATTGCGTACAAAAGGAGGGTTATAGTTATATGGAATAAAGCCTTTTTTCAAAAGTAGAAAAATCCGGTCTTTCATTTTAAATAGATGAGCCGGATATTACCAAGTCGAACTGAAACAAAGATTGGATTGTTAAAAAACATGAATCAGCTCACCTTTTTCCAGCCCGTCCTGATCTGATCCATGTGTTCATCGTGTAATTCCTTTAACAAATGGGTTTATTCGATCTGTCAGAAAATGCCCGATGGGCAAGGAGGAATCGTTATGGAAGGAATGGAACTGATTTGTTTCCAGATTATTGCTAGTGCAGGCGGCGCGAAAACTTCATTCATGGAAGCTCTTGATGCTGCTAAACACGGAGACTATGCACAGGCTGAAGAACTGATCAAACAGGGTGATGATTTCATGAACAAAGGTCATGAAGTACACGCTCAGCTCATCCAGAAAGAAGCTGCCGGAGAAAAAACTCCTGTTTCCCTACTCTTACTACATGCTGAAGACCAGATGATGGGTGCTGAACAGTTCAAAACTATGGCTCTCGAAATGATCGACCTCTATAAACGTCTCGATGATTAATCATATCTGAATTCAATGATCAAAAAGGCTCCTGCAAACATTTTATGCAGGAGCCTTTTTGAGTGGAATGATAAGTTTGATCATTATATTTGGAAAGTCTTTCTGTTCACATTTTCCAGGTTAACTAAGTTTTTGTTTCATAATCAGAAGATCAAAAGCAAAATTAATCTTCTGCTGATTCATAATTACTTTTCTGTGCTTTTGCCTTATTGGCATACTGGGTCTGTGCTTTTCTTCTGCGAATCGCACGGTGTGAAGACTGGGGATTTGAATTGTTTTTACCTTGTTTCGGACTCGCGTTCTGTTTTAGATTCCTTTTGCCTGCAGATACCGGCTGATGGTCATCCGGTAAGGAAATCACAGTTACGGGATGCTCGGATGGCACTTCAGAACTTGAAATCAGGTCTTTTTCAGGTCGGGAAGCTGAATAGGCTGATCTGGATTTATAAGCAGCTTCTTTATTCGCCGCAAATTTCAGACCGTTTGGTGTCGTAAAGGAAAGCTGACGCTTACCTTTACGTTTCTTCTGCGAACGGCTGGAATAAATGTCATATTCGGCTGATTTGAGGATTTTCCAGTTGGAGCCGTTCCGGCGAATATTCTGAATGCCTTTTTCGAGAATCCGTATGGAATCATAGCGTAAATTCAGCGATTCATAGAGTTCGGCTAGACGCAGATACATTCCCGGCGACATCCAGTGCTTAAAGGCTGCCAGTTCATAGTTGAAAATCACACCTTCAATATCACCATCTTCAAAACACTGATCCCCTTTTCGCTTAGCCTGAGAGGCAGACGGTCTTGTTGAAGGTGCATTGGTATGAAGCTGCTTATGGACGTAGCTTAAATACGACTTCATCTGTCTTGGGGTCGGATTTTCCTTATGTTTATTCGGTTTGAACTTTGTTTTGCGGATTTTATGGATAAACGGAGCAAGATCCATATCGTAATGGTCATGCATATACCGGATAATCTCGCAGCAGCAATTGACATCACTCTGCGGATTATGATGATCGAGTTCAATTCCGAGATGTTCGGCAATATTTGAGAGTTTTAAGTCACCTTTTCCCTGATTGCCTTTGTAGTAAAACTGCTCCATGACATCCATCGTATCGATATACTGCGTGGAATGGATTTCGGTGTGCAGCCGGGCAAGATCTTTATTCAGAACACTAATATCACTCATCGCATTATGAGCGCCGATAATATACGGTTCTTCAAAATACTCCCGGTAATCTTTCCAGAACTGTTCCAGGGTTCTAGCGCTGATCACATCTTCCCGCTGAATGTGGTGGATACGGATATTCGGTGTGGAG
Organism: Allobaculum sp.; assembly: GCA_051873775.1. Lineage (GTDB taxonomy): Bacteria > Bacillota_I > Bacilli_A > Erysipelotrichales > Erysipelotrichaceae > Allobaculum. The sequence goes on from JBJEFF010000037.1 coordinate 12,341, forward strand.
AAAAACGTCAGAGGGTTGATCAGTTCGGTTGTGCGGACAATCTCTTTTCCTTCGTCAAAGACGATGATCGAGATGGCACAGATGCAGTCATTATTCAGATTGGGAATTTCAACATCGACAAATGTATATTTTCCGGGATAAGGAAATTTAGCCATGCAGAACACCTCCGTTTCGTTTTCAGCAGTTTTTTATTATTGAACAAGCATTTCAAGGATACATGAATAATGAAAAAAATGGGGATGAGAGAATCAAAAAAATTAAAAAACTTCGCTCATCCTGATTTAAAAACCTAGGGAGCGAAGTTTTCCTGTTGATTTAAAGAGAGAAGAGCCTATTTTTCTGTTTCAGTCGTTTCTGTTTCCTGATCGAGAACCAGATCTTCGATCTCTTCTTCCGGTTCGTCACCTTTTTCCTTCAATTTCTTGATGCAGTCCTTTTCTGAAGATTTAATCGAACGGGCAAAACGGGATCTTGCGGAACGCTCTGCGAGTTTTGCCTTCCAGCCGGACTGCTCAAGGGATGGATCTACATAAGTGGTATCCATGATATAGGTAAAATCGGTCTGATTTTCCTTGTCCGTCGGTCTGAACTCGTAGATCACTTTGGATGTATGTTCAGCAGTTGAGAAGACTACAACGAAGCGTTCCGGGCGTTTGGCATCTTTAATGGTGTAGCGCGTGCGGGTAACTTTACCGGATTTTTTATTCGTGGATTTAACGCGGTGTGTATATCCGGCTTTAATATCTTCCGGTTTCAGTTTCACATCGAGATCCTGTTCAATCTGTTCAATGATGGTCTCGACCATGTAATCATAGAAATCCGCCGGGGATACTTTCAGAATTTTCTTGATTTCAAAATGCATAGTCATTCTCCTTTATCTATCATGTGTTGATGAATGGTTCTGAATCATGTTAAAAGCAAGTTCCATTTCTTTCTTTGATGCACAGAGAAATGAAAGTTCTGCTTTCTTGACTTTGACTGTTATTTCATTGGACTTAGGTTTAAATGTAATCTTCAGATCCTGCAGCGAATGGGCAAAACTGAAATCTTCATCCAGGCAGACTAACCGCTTGTCAGTGAGATAGAAAACATGTGGTTTCGAATTGTAGTAATTGGTGCGCATCTGATCTACCCAATAAAGGTGTTCCCCCTGAATCAGGCGCAGCTGCGGTGCACCGATAACTGGGATCTGATTGAGATTCAGCGCTTTGCGGGCGCTGTCTGGCAGGATTGTATAGACTTCCTGGTTCTGTTCTTCGCGGTTTTTCGGGCGTATAAGAACATAATAAAGGCACAGGATGGCAAAAAATGCGATGAGCCATAAGCGCCAGTCGGAGTCTTTATTGACGAGGCTTAATACGGCAAAACCGCCGGTAAAAATCATTCCGGCATAAATAATTGTTTTGAGAAATGAACGATTCATAATCTCTATAATAGCAGTATTTTGAAAAAGAGTAACTTTTCCGGAAGGGATATTCACTGTCAAACTATGGACTGATCGATATTTTCATTAAAATTCTTCAAGCCTTAAGAACGAATCTTCAAAACACGCAAAAAATCCGGAAAGAAGTAGAGAAGTCAGACTTTCTTTCCGGATTGAATCAGCAATTTACGCACCCAGTAACTGACGATAAATTTGCAGATCGAGGTCTTTAAAGACATTGAAGACGACCTGAATCGGACTTCCCGTCTCTAATCGGTAATCCCTGACCGTTCTGATCGCAATTCTCGCAGCCTCATCATTGGGAAAATGGAACTCTCCCGTTGAAATGCAGCAGAAGGCAAGACTGTTCAGTCCGTTCTGATCAGCAAGTTCGAGACAGGAGCGGTAACAGGATGCGAGCAGTTTACGGTTATGATCCGTCAGTTTGCCCGTAATAATGGGTCCGACGGTATGAAGAACATATTTACAGGGCAGATTGAATGCCAGCGTAATTTTCGCTTTGCCGGGCGGTTCATCATGTCCCTGCCCGTCCATAATTTTCGCACAGGTAAGCCGCAGCTGGATTCCCGCATACGTATGGATCACATTATCAATACAACCGTGATTCGGGAAAAAACAGCCGAGCATCTGGCTATTCGCTGCGTTGACAATTCCGTCAACCGCAAGAGTGGTAATATCTCCCTGCCATAAATAAAGTCCAGTCTGTACAGGTATTAAGTCTTTCAGTTCTGTAATGTGTTTCTGTAATGAGCTATTTTGCGCGGATTTTCCGCCAGTTTAAAGGGTGCACTCCGAAGGAATATCGTTCGGGACTGCACGCCCCACAAATAGTGGAACCTCTTTTTCATATCAAACCATAAAAAAATGGCTGCCGGAAAAGATTCGTTCTTTTCTGACAGCCATTTAATCTTTATTCTGTTTAATTTTATTCATCTTAAACTCAGCTTGAAGCTTTCTGTTTTTCGATCATTTTCAGCGCCATATTTAAATGTTTTAAATACTTATCCTGCGGATCGATCGAATAAGCCTGGTCAAACCATCTTTTCGCTTCTTTCGGATTGCGCAGAACGACGCGTCCCTGCAGAAACAGCATGCCGTAGACATCCATTGCCGGCGGATATTTTAGGTTTGCGGCTTTGGAAATCCAGTACAAGGCTTTTTTCTGATCATGAACGCATCCGTGACCATTTGTATACAGCCATGCAATATCATACATGCTTTCTACATCTTCATTCAGTGCAGCCATAATGCCATATTCTAGCGCTGCCGTATCGGTAACGGGATGGTTGTATAAGCCATGCAAAAAGATATTTTTGGCGAGAATCTGTGATTCGAGATCTCCCCAGTTTGCAGCCTGCCGGATTAAAGGCATTGCGGCTGCAAGATCATGATCGGCTAGAAGCTGCTGGTAGTTCTCCCGGATCTGCTTAAGCAGTTGGGTTTCCATCCACGTTTCCTTCTTTAAGCTGTTTTAAATCTTCCATTACGTCCGCAGCAAATTCATTGAACAGAGCGTGAATTTCTTCCTGCTGAGCGAGGTTGAAGGTGTCGTATTCGTTGACATTTCTTAACAGATCTAACATTGGCAGAGTCTGGTAGATTCTCACACCGGTATTGTTCTTGAATTCTTCGAGATCTTCCGGATTGTAGAAGTTCGTTCTTTCATTGCAGTGCGGGCAGTTGAGGTAAGCCATATTTTCCACTACACCTAAAACCGGCATATCCATCTTGTTGCACATACGGATTGCTTTGGTCACGATCATGGAGACCATCGGCTGTGGTGTGGAAACCATAATGACACCGTTAACCGGGAAGTCCTGGAGAATCGTCAGGGCAACATCACCGGTTCCCGGCGGCATATCGATGAGCAGGACGTCGAGTTCGCCCCATAAAACGTCTGTATAGAACTGTTTGAGCACGTTGGAAACGATTGGTCCGCGCCAAACAACAGGATCATTTTCGTCACTTAACATGTAGTTTAAGGACATCATGCGAATTCCATCATCGCTGATAATGGGCAGGACGTTCTGTTTTGCATCGGCATAAGCCTGTTCGTCCTGAAGAGACATCAGACGGGGAATAGACGGACCGGTGATATCGGCATCAAGAATACCGACTTTATAGCCAAGACGGGCAAGAGCACGGGCGAGCATTACGGTGACTGTACTTTTTCCGACACCGCCTTTACCGGACATAACGGCAACAATATTTGAAATATGATTTTCAGGATTTTCTTTTAAAGAACAGGAAGCTGGATCTTTATGGCAGTTTCCAGCGGATGGGCATCCTTCACAACTCATAGTATTTACCTCCTAAAATTAAATGATTCTGATGGATAAAACTGGATAAAAAATCGGTTTGAGGGCAAAAATCAACGATTTTTACGCATCGAACCGTTCGTTTCATATTGTAGCATACAAGGCAAGTCGTTCCCTCAATCAAGTGCGGACAGAACCGGCTTTCCTGTACATTTTCAGACAGTTTTGCAGGACATCTGATTTAAAAGTGACTCAGAACTGTGCTGCATGTCTGCTCTATCGTGATTTTTTCGGATCAGCCCCGTTCTGTTTGGGAATTTCGAAAATCGGTTCGGGCAGAGCGGTATCAACCGTATCGACGAGTCTTGCCGAATCGATGTGCGTATAGATCTGGGTGGTGGAAATATCGGAATGACCGAGCAGTTCCTGAACGAGGCGCAGATCCGTATCCTTTTCGATCAGTCTTGTCGCATACGAATGGCGCAGCGAGTGGGGTGAAAACGAAGGAGACAGATTCTCCTCCAGCGCGCAGGCTTTGACCAGACGGTATACATACTGCCGGTTGAGCGGTTTCCCTTTTGCGGAAACGAAAAAGTAGGCTCCTGCTCCGGAATCCGGCTGGCGTACGGTCTGAATATACAATTCCATCTGTTTGGCACAGCCATCAACTAAAGGAATCATACGTTCCTTGCTTCCCTTGCCAAGAACCCGGATCTGCCCCTGACTCAAACGGACATCATTCATTTTCAGGGTACAGAGTTCGCTTACACGAAGTCCGCAGCAGTAGAGAACGGTGATAATCGTGCGGTCAAGAATTCCCTTCGGACTCTGGTCAAACCGCGAAAGAATCTCGTCGATCTCGCTGCTAGCTGCCCATACAGGAAGCTTTTTAGTCCGTTTGGGCGCCCGTAATAATCCGGTCGGATCTTTAAGACCGTAGAATACATTTAAATAGCCGAAAAACGAGCGCAGCGTTGAAGCGAGACGGCTAATGGAAGTGGCTTCATAGCGCAGTGAGAGTGAATCGAGAAATCCCTGCAGAAAAACGCCATCAACTTCTTCCAGGGAAACTTTTTCTTCGCGCAGATACTGCGAAAACAAATTCAGGTCTTCTTTGTGGGAGGCGATGGTTGCTTTCGCTTTTCCTTCCCCGCTTTCCATCCAGACCAGATAACTGCGAATCAGTTTGGCAAGATCCATAACCGCTCCTTTCTGTTCGGACTTTCTATTTATTTTTAGTGTAAATTCTTTGATTTAACTCTTCATTTTTCTCTTTTATTGTCCGCGATAGATCGGTTCGAGAATCTGCGGACGGCAGGTTCCGCCTTTAATGGCTTCAATCAACACAGCTTTAGCCTGCTGATCGCGGACATCATAAACGAGTTGAATTCGTGATACCGCCATTTGATGACGGTCCATTTCGAGAATGGCTTCGACTAACCGCTCCGGACGGTGAACAAGACAGAACCGTCCATACGATCGAAGCAGTCGGCTCGCCTGTTCGATTAAGGTTGCAAGATCGAGATTCTGTTCAAAACGGGCAAGCTGGCGGTTGTTAAACTGACCGGCTTCCAGCTGTTTCTTTTCAAAATCGCCCATTTCAAAAAAAGGAGGATTGGAAAGAACCACATCAAATTCAGCACTCCAAAAATCGGTGACCGAGCCGCAGAAGATTTCGCCCCGGGCATTTTTCAGACGCTTGATATTCTCTCTTGCAAGTCGTGCCGGCTCTTCGAGAATCTCGATTCCAGTCAGCATCTTCGGTTTAAATCGGTCGAGATAGACAAGCAGAGCTGCATTATTGGTGCCGATTTCGCAGACTTCATCTCCGGGATGAATCCGCACAAATTTTGCGAGATCAACGGAATCGGAGTTAAAGCAGAAATGTTTTTTATTCTGGAGAATCCGGCATTCGGGATCGATAAAGAAATCTTCGCGGCATTTTGCGAGAAGTTCATCATGCTCTGTGCTCTGCATTGTTTCACTGCTCATGTCCGGTCTCCTTTATCATTCATGCGTATTACTCTTTTCTTCAGGATTTTTTACCTGTTCCTTTTCTTTAGCTTTCATCATTTCGCCAAGCGTCATTAATTTGGCACCATCAATCTGGCGGTTAAGACGGCTGACGACGTCTTTGGATGTCGTTTTAAAATCATCAAACAGTGTCGGCTGTTCAATGATCTGTTCTTCATTCTGCAACGAACCGACTGAAATTCCTAAATGGCGGTAGCCGACCGGTTCAAAGTAACGGTATATGAGTTTTCTTGCCGCTTCATTGAGCATATAGAAATCATTGGTCATCCCGGAAAGCCGGACGGAATGGACCTGATTGTGAAAATCGCAGTCTCTGAAAATCATTGTAAACGTACTGCCTTTGATCTGCTTTTTCTGCATCGCGGCACTGAGTTCCTTAGTCAGCTCCGTTGCGCGGGCAAGGACTTCATCAATTGTGTAGACATCCGTACTGTAGGTTTTCGAATGAGAAACAGACTTACGGGTTGTAGAGTAGATGAGTTCGTTGCTCGACTGTCCGCTAATGCGGGCTTTAATCTCGGGCCATGCATTTTTTAAGACGCTCTGCGCATTGCTTTCGTTTTCCTCATTGGCCAGGTCGCCGATCGTTTCAATCCCGACTTCTTTGAGCTTCGGAACGGTTTTCTTCCCGATCCCGTAACAGTCTTCGATCGGCAGGGGATAAAGCTTCGTTTCAATATCACGCTTGCGCATGACGGATATGCCCATCGGTTTGCGCAGATCCGAAGCCATTTTGGCTAAGAATCTTGTCGGGGCAACACCGATCGAGCATTTTAAGCCGAGTTCCTGCAGAACACCCTGCTGAATGCTGACGGCTAAATCGAGCGGACGCGGAAACTTTGAAATGATGTCCGTGACATCCATAAAACATTAATCAATGGAAAGAATTTCGATCTTGCCGGTATAGCGTTTCAAGTAGGTAAAAAACTGATTGGAGACTTTGCGGTAATAATCATGATCTCCATCGAGAACGACAAGTTCCGGACAGAGTTTTTTAGCCTGATAAGTCGGCATGGCACTGTGGACGCCAAATTCACGTGCTGCATAGTTACAAGTCGAAAGAACGCCCCTAGCGCTGTTTGACCCGATCGCTAGGGGCTTGTTTTTCAGTTCGGGATGCCGCAGTTCTTCAGCCGAGGCAAAGAATGCATTGAGGTCAATATGGAATAATACTTTAGCCATGGCGCACCTTCATCGAAAGTTCTTTCATGCTTTCTACCGCTTTGGGCTGGGCGGAACCATTGGCCATAATCGCCAGTTCTTCAAAATGTCCTTCTTCATCAAGCTGTCTGACATTGGTGGTCGTCTGCTGACCATCTGTCTGTTTGGCCACATGATAGTGATCATCCGCCCACACGGCTACAGAAGATAAGTGCGTGATGCACAGGACCTGATAGTTTTTAGCAAGGGTATGCATCTTGGATCCCATCGCAAGCGCAACTTTTCCGGAAACACCGGTATCGATCTCATCGAAAATCAGCGTTCCGATGCCGTCTTCTGCCTGAAAAACGACTTTAAGCGCTAACATCAGACGGGAAAGTTCTCCTCCGGAAGCGGACTGTTTCAGAGAGGTTAACGGCTGACCGGGGTTCATGCTTGCGACGAATTCAATATCATCCATTCCATCTTTGGACGGACGTTTTTTGGTAAAACGAATGTCGAACTGACAGTGTTCCAGCATCAGATCTTTCGCATGGGCTTCAATCTGTTTGCGCAGTGAAGGAATGGCGGCTTTTCGCTCCTGATGGAGCGAACTTGCCAACGCTGTATATGCTTTGGTCAGTTCGCGTTTTTCCTTTTCAAGTCGGTCGAATAAATCCTGACGGTGCAGAATACGGTCGACCTGATTATTGAGATCCTGCAGAGTTGCCGTCATCGCTTCGTACGAGCCGCCGTATTTCTTGAAAAGAGATGTAATCAAAAACTCGCGTTCCTGCATTTTGTCGAGATGATTGGACCCTTCCGCAAATTCAGCTTTCGTATCGGAGATCTGTTCGAATAAATCGGCTACCTGATAGTAGAGGTCATGCATCTTCGAGCCGTAATCCTGACTCGTTTCAGAGGATTCGAGACGCTTTGTCGCCGCAAAAAGCTGATCGGAAATTCCCTGTTCTTTTTTCCAGAGATACAGAGCTTCTGAAAGACTTTCCAGCGCATTCTGTGCTTTATCCGCCTGATCAATTTTTTCCTGCAGATTCTCAAGTTCTCCAGCTTTGACCTTGGCGGCACTGATTTCATTGATCTGTTTGGTGATGGCATCTAGATGTTCATCCGAGAATGTTTCCTGTTTCAGTTTATGAATTTCGACAGCTTTGGCATGCAGTTTACCGTAAGCTTCAGCTGTCTGTTTACGCAGGTCTTCCGTTCTGGCATACCGGTCAAGCAGATCGAGCTGCAGTGTTGGATCCATTAAGCGGATGGTATCCATCTGCGAGTGGATATCGACCATTTTCGAGACGATCTTTGCGACAAATGAACTCGTGGTCTGTCGGGAGTTGACCATCATCCGGCTTTTCCCTTCTGCCTGAATGATACGGGTAAGAATGCTTTCTTCATCACTGTCAAAGCCGGCTTCTTCAAGCATCTCTTTGACTTCATCGCTCGGATCGCTAAGTACCATCTGCAGAATGGCGCGTTTTTTGCCTTTACGCACCACTCCTTTGGAGACACGGCCACCGGAAATGACATGAATGGCATCAATCAGTAACGATTTACCGGCACCAGTTTCACCGGTGATGACGGACATATTCCGTTTAAAATCGATTTCGGCATGTTCAAACAGGATGTAATCCTGAACCATAAGCTGATCAATCATTATTCGGCCTCCTTTCATATGCGTAAAGAACGTATTCCTGATTCCCCTTGCGTCCGACAACCGGCGAAGGGATCGATTTAACTTTCTTAAAATGCTGTTTTAAAAACTGAGTGAGTTTGTCGAGTGCTTCTTTTTCGTATCTGGGGTGACGGATCACGCCTTTTTTATTCAGCGCTTTCGGTCCGCATTCGAACTGCGGCTTGCACAGAATCACACAGTGATCCGGAACAAACTGGGCAAATACCGGTTCAAGAATGGTGATTGCGGAGATGAAGCTGACGTCCATGCAGATAAAGTCAATGGTTTCATCAAACCAGTCTTTCTTCATGCCTCGGGCATTCACACCTTCCATCTTGACGACCCGGGGATCTTTGTCGAGTTTTTCACTGAGCTGAAGGTGACCGACATCAAGCGCATAGACTTTTTTTGCGCCATGCTCTAAAGCACACTGGGTAAATCCGCCGGTACTTGCGCCGATATCGAGAACAACCTGCCCGCTGGTATCGAGATGAAAAGCATCATAGGCAGCCGCAAGTTTGCCGCCGGCGCGGGAAACATAGTCATGGTCCGCCTGCTGTACTTCGATCTGTTCTGTTTCGTCAATTTCAAAAGCTGGTTTGGTGACTCTTTTGCCGTTTACGCTGACTCTGCCCGCTTTAATCGCATCTGCTGCCCGGGTACGGGATCCGAGCTGATCGGCTAAATACTGATCAAGCCGCATAAGCATCTACCTTTTCAAATAAATCATCGATCGAGTTGCCCTGTTCTTTAAGGAGCTGTTCGACTTTTCCCTGCTCGATAAAGCCATCCCGCATGGTTACGACTTCAAAACGGGGATCTTTTTTATAATAATAAGCCGCAATCTGATCCGCCAAACCGCTCTGGTAAGTATCGGTTTCGTATATAGTGACCGGAGTCTTCATGTTATAAAGAACATCAAGCATTTCCGTGTCGAGCGGTTTGAGATAACGGGCATTAACGACCAGCCAGTTTCTGTTTTCTCCACGGGCACGTTCTTCAATAATTTCGACATTCGGACCATAGGCAATGACAATCTGGTCCGCTTTTGGATGAGTCCGCAGAGATTTTAAGTCTTCACGTAATTCTATTGTGTCATTATTGACGGAAGATTCTTCCTGATTTGACTCTAAACAAATCGTTTCGTTACCGGAAGCATGATTTTCGTTCTGCTCTGCGAGAGGCAGATTCTCATTTTCTGTTTGTGTAAACGTATAAGTCCATGAACCGATTGGAACTTCTTCGAGGTTCAGATTGACCTGATAGCGCACCTTTCCGCGCGGATAGCGGATAAAGAAGGGATGTTTCTGCGCAAATGCGGTATAGAGCATATTCTGCGCTTCCCTAGCATCCTTTGGCTGAGCAAGAATGATATTCGGAATTGTAGACAGGAAGGCGATATCATAGATTCCCTGATGAGTTTCACCATCGCTGCCGACGAGTCCGGCGCGGTCGATTCCGAACACGACCGGTAAGTCCATCCGGGCTACATCATGCAGCACCTGATCATACGCCCGCTGTAAAAAGGAGCTGTAGATCGAGACAAAAGGATGCAGGCCGCCCTGAGCCATAGCGGCAGCCATCGTCACTGCATGTTCTTCGGCGATGCCGACATCAAAAAAGCGGTCCGGATATTTCTGTGCAAACGGAATGAGTTCGGATCCGGTCGCCATTGCCGGAGTAATGACACACAGCTTGGAATCCTGTGCCGCAAAACGATTCAGGGTACGGGCAATCAGCTGAGACCAGGTGATCATATCCGGATTGCGTTTTTCCTTGGATTTCCCGCTGATCAGATCGAACGGGGATACTCCGTGCCATTCTCCGGTTTCATCGTGTTCGGCAAATGAATAACCTTTTCCTTTGATGGTCAGGACATGAACCACAATCGGGCCGTCATGTTCTTTGGCGGTCTGTAAAGATGAAATCAGATCCCTAAGATTCGAACCATTGACCGGTCCGATATAATCCACGCCGAATGCGCTGAATAAAGGTGCATCAATCACCTTTTCTTTGATCCGGTCGCGGGAATAGCGCAGGAAATCAAGAATTTCGTTGCCGGTCGGGGTGGTGATCAGCGAATCATAAAGATCCTTTTTGGTATCACGATAAACCTTGGACGTGCGCAGTTTGGTAATTGAGCTTTCAATACCGCTGATATTGGGAGAAATCGACATTTCATTATCGTTGAAGATGACGATCATCTTGCGTTTCTGGGCACCGATATCGTTGAGGGCTTCAAGTGCCATGCCGCCGCCAAGGGCGCCATCGCCGATGACACTGACCACTTCATAGTTTTCATGGTTTAAATCGCGCGCAATCGCCAGACCGAGTCCGGCTGATAGCGACGTGGAAGAATGACCGGCTTCCCAGGGATCATGTTCGCTTTCATTACGCTTCTGATAGCCGGAAAGGCCATGGAACTGGCGGAGCGTATCGAACTGGAACAGACGGCCGGTAATGATTTTATGGGTGTAGCTCTGGTGCCCAACATCAAAAATAATCTTATCTTCAGGTGAATTGAAGACATAATGCATCGCTAATGTCAGTTCGATTACCCCGAGGTTGCTCGAAAGATGTCCGCCAGTCTGGGAAATACTCTGTAAAAGGAACAGGCGGATCTGGTTAGCAAGATCTTCGAGTTCCTCAATACTCAGGTTCTTGAGCTGGTCGGGATTTTCTAGCTGCGAAAGTTTCATGCGGCCTCCTCCTTCTGGTCACCTGAATGATTCAGGCTGTATTGCACAGGTCAGTGGGATTCTATTTTATCGCACTGAAGCACTGCTTTTAAATTCTTTCTGATGGAATAAGGGAGAGATCCCTTATTCAAGATAATGACTAATGTGTTCGTGTCGACAGCATTTCGATCATCTGACGCACTGCCGGTGTGTTAATGGGCAGCTGCTTCAGTTCCTCTTCCATTGCACGTTTGTATTCGAGAACTTTAGCCTGCCCTTCTTCGAGTGTGAAGAACGAAAGTGCAGTCGCTTTATCGTTGCGCTCGTCCGAAAGACTTTTGCCCATTTCTTCGGCTGTGGAAGTAATTTCGAGCAGGTCGTCCTGAATCTGAAACTGAATGCCTAGCTGAATTCCGATCTGATGCCATTTTTCCAGCGATGATTCATCATCGGCAAAAATCGCAGCAGCCATCAGAGGCAGCGCAAGCAGGCAGCCGGTTTTGTACGTTTCAATTTCTTCAAGCTGAGTCAGAGATGTGGAGGATCCGGCTTTTAAATCGAGATCCTGGCCATAGCACATTCCACCTGCACCCGCCATTCGGGCAAGAAGCGTACAGAGTTTTGCGGCGTGAGACGGATTTTTGATTTTTCCGACCTGTTCAAACGCAAGGCTCTGCAGAGCATCTCCGGCAAGTAAAGCGACATCCTGACCGAACTGCTTGTGACAGGACGGTCGGCCGCGGCGCATATCATCGTTATCCATTTCCGGCATATCATCATGAATCAGAGAATAGGTATGAATCATTTCAATGGCAGCCGCAAACGGCATGCCGACATGATAGTCGATTCCGTAATCGTCGAGTGCGCGGAATAACAGCATTGGGCGCACTCTTTTGCCTCCGGCCATCAGCGAATAGCGCATCGCCTCTTTTGTTCTGGAATCAGGAAGATCCTTAAACTGCTCTTCGAGATACGCATCAAATTCATGGAGGAGAGTCAGGTCATTAATTCTGATCATGAGTTTCAAGACCATCCTTTTCAATCAGCTGATTCATTTCATGTTCGAAGAAATCGAGCTGTTTCTGACAGGTCCGGGAGAGTTCAAGGCCTTCCTTGAACAGGGCCATCGCCTCTTCGAGTTCTACATTCGGATTGCCAAGTAGATTGACGATCTGATCCAGCCGGTTCATGGACTGCTGGAAAGACAGTTTCTTTTCCGCCATAAAAAATCCTTTCTAAAAAAGCAGGCTTCCGGTTGTATGGTTACAGCGCCTGCTTTTGCTTTCTGATCCGTTGAAGATCTTCTATATCCACCGTTTCTCTGTTCAGAGATCCGGTTTAATCTATTTATTTCGTTTCATCCGTTCCGGTTGAAAGTACGTTCGCGAATGCACGGCCGGAATCAAAACGGATGGAGATCCGATCATCCACGGCAAGCATTCCGGCATCTTTAACCGGCTTTCCGTTTAAAGTGACAATCGAATAGCCGCGTTTCAGAATCTGTTCGGGATTGAGGCTGTCCATCAGCTGCATGTTCTTTTCCAGTCTTGCCTTATAGGAAGACTGGAGATACTGCACGGAACGGATAAACTCTTTTTCCCTAGCTTCAATCTGCGCTTTCTGATACTGAATATCGCTTAGCGGTGAATGAAGCAGCAGCGCATTATGCGCGGACTGAATCTGTCTGGCATTCAGACTCTGAATATCGCGCATTTCCTTTTCGAGCAGACTGGTGTTTTTTTCAAGCGCACTGCGTGTTGTGGCAAAGCGCTGAGTGCTTAAGTTCTGCAGATGTACACTGATCAGATCCAGACGGTTCTGTCTGGTTCTGACAAAATCCATCGGACTGGCAAGCAGCGGATTGGACTGCAGATACATCAGACGCTGCGCATTCGTTTCAAACTGATGCGTGATCGCCTTGATCAGCTGTTCCTGAGCAGACTGCAGCCTGCTTCTCACTTCATTCTGATCCGGGGTGACCCATTGCGCCGCTGCGGTCGGTGTAAAGGCGTAGTGATCAGCTGTAAAATCCGCCAGAGATGAGTCGATTTCATGACCGATTCCAGTGACTGTATAGGTTTTCATGTTATGGAGTGCTTCGACAATCACCGGATCGTTAAAACAGAAACGGTCTTCAAAACTGCCTCCTCCGCGAACAAGCAGAACAGCATCCATTCCCGCCATGTCGGCTTCCTGTAAAGCAGCAGCGATTCTAGGCGGAGCATCCACACCCTGCACGGGAGCTTCAAACAGATGAACCCTGAGCATCGGCCAGCGGTTGCGGACGGTTTTTAAAACGTCCTGCAAAGCCGCAGTTGTTCGTCCGGTAACGACCGCAATGCGATTGATTTCGATAGGACGGGGCTTTTTGATGGCCGGATTAAAGTAGCCAAGACGGTCAAAATACTGCCGTCTTTTTTCCAGCTCGATGGCAAGTGCACCAATTCCGTCCTGCTGAACATGATCGACAGACAGCTGAAGCTGACCGCGTTTTTCATAGACATTGAGCTTACCATGGACGAGAACGGCCATTCCATCTTCAAGACGGAAGCCGAGTTTAGCGGCATTGCTTTTCCAGAGCGTACAGGAAATCTGACCCTGCTCGTCCTTTAAATCGAAATAGCAGTGCCCGTTAATGTATTTGACATTGGATAATTCCCCCTGAACGAGAGCGTTATCGAGCTTGACGTGACTGGACAGAAAGTTGTTGACCTTGCTGACCAGAACACTGACTTTAATCTGCAGCATCGTCGAGGTTATCCAGAATACCGTTAATCAGTTTCGGCGAGGTTTCGTCGCAGAATTCCTTGGCGAGTGTGACGGCTTCATCAATCACGACCGGTTTCGGGATCTGGTTGACAAAGAGATCCTGGCAACTGATCAGCAGAATGCTCTGTTCAAGCAGCGACAGACGGTCGAATTCCCAGTCGCTGCGCAGCTTGTCTGAAAGCATCTCTTTATATTTTTCTTCATTTTCGACCGTACCGATCGTTAAGGAATACAGATAGCCGTCTACCTGATTGCTTTCCATCAGGACGTCAAACAGACATTTGCGGATATCCTTATCGAGCAGGATATGCTGGTAGATCGCTTCTAAAGCGAGTTCACGCATCTGATGACGGTTGAACGGAATCTGATAATCAATCATGGCGCGTCTAGGCAGCTGGATTTTCTGCACTAGCGCTTCCTGGATATAGACCGGGATTTCATCGAGACGGTCTTTAATGGCATTGTGGATAATCGGAGGAAGTTCGGCAATTCCTTTAGCGAGGTCTGCCGGGCTCATCGGTTTTACATCTGCGAGTGTTTTTTTCTCTTTACGCACAGTTTCTTTCATGCTGTTCGTTCCTTTCGTTTAAAAAAAGGGAATCAAAAAAGATCCCCTTAAAAGATAAATCCGACGACCTGAATCTTAATGGCTTCAGGTTTATATTCTGTCATGTATTCAATCGTTTCAAAGATCTTGTTCTGTAAATTGGCACAGACGTCGCTGACGTTCGCCTGAGCAGAGACGCGTACAGGTACGGTCAGATACAGTTTTCCGTCTTCAATGGTCGCAAGACGATCGTTTTTTGAAATCTTGCTGTTATCGACAGCTTCGACGTTTTTCTCTTCTTCAATAACATTGCGAGCAATTGTCGCAAAAACATTCCGGTTGTAGACGATATTTCCGTATTCGCCCGCAACTTTCATTGTGTTGGTTTCATTTGACATAAGTATTCACCTAACTCTTTTTTTACCTGTTCAGTATACCATTGTGAGCCGTCAAACTCCATAATTTGCTTGTTTTGCTATAAAGAGTCCTGTCCTTATTTAAAGACGGAAGCACATTTTTCTTGTCTGCGGCTAACTGATCTTTCAGTTCATCAAGCGAGCCGAACTTTTTCTCGTCACGCAGCTTGTCCACAAAGAAAAAGCGGGTCTGCATGCCGTAGATTTCCTGATGAAAATCGAGAATGTTGGCTTCGATCGTTTTCTCTTCGTTGTCAAACGTCGGGTTGTTGCCGATATTGATCATCGCCGCAAAGACTTCATCGTTCACCTGAACAAATCCGGAATAGACGCCATTATCCGGCAGGATCGCTTCCGGACTGACTTCGAGGTTTGCGGTCGGATAGCCAAGAATCCGGCCCCGTTCATAACCATGGACGACAACTCCCTTGATCGAATAGATATAACCGAGCAGTTCGTTGGCTTCTTTTACATTTCCCTCCCGTATGAGTTTTTCAATACGGGTGGAAGAGATTTTTTCATTGGAGCGGGAGACTTCCCCGATCACTTCGGTTTTAAATCCCTCTGCCTTATGCAGAGTCGTGACATTGCCGGCACCCTTTGCACCATAGCTGTAATCATAACCGCAGACAAGTTCCTTAATTTTCATCGCTTCGAGAAAGTGGTGAAACTGTTCAATGGAGAGGGAGGCAAATTCGCGGGTGAAATCAAAAATATAGAACAGGTCGACATTCTCATGGGCAAGCAGCGTTTCCTTGTCCTCGAGATCGCTTAAATGTTCAAGATCAGCGTCCGGACGGATAATTTTCCACGGATCCGGATCAAAAGTTGCCACTGCACTTTTAACATGCAGTTTTGCGGCATCTTCTTTGGCTTTTGCGATCAGCTGCTGATGACCATAATGCAGCCCATCAAAATACCCGATGGCACAGACACTAGGTTCAAGAGCGGGTATATCGCGAAAATCAATCCGAATTGTCTTCATTATCTCAATCCCCTCTCACAGGAAAACCAGTTCTTCCCTTCATATTTGCGCTTATAAATCGCAAGTACTTCATCGCCATCCATCACAAGAACTTCATCTTCTTTACAATCAAACTGCACCGTCTGGCCGTTCCGGACACGGTCCGGTTCAGGTGCCTGAATTTCCGGTAGATTAATCAGTCGGTTGATTGGATAGAGAATATGTTCATCCGCATCAAGATCCTGTGCCTGCTCAATCGTAAACCCGTTTGCTTTTGTACGGACCAGACTTTTCATTGCGGCGAGATTATCCGTTCTTTCTCCAAAATCACGGCAGACGGAACGGATATAGGTACCAGATGAGCAGTCAATCTGAAAAGAGAGTTTCTTTACATCGAGAACTTTCACCCCGTAGATTTCAATATCGTTATAGACATCCGGAACTTCCTGACCGGCACGCAGATAGTCATACATTTTTCTGCCGGCAACTTTCTTGGCACTTGCCTTCGGGACTTTCTGATGATGTTTCCCCACAAAGCCCTGCAGGACGTCTTCAAAGTCAAAATCCTCATTCACCGGTTTTTCCTCTTCGATGTTCCCGAAGATATCATCCGTGTCATACTTTGCACCTAGCGCTACGGATGCGACATACTGCTTGTCGGTATCCTGAATATAGGGCAGGATCTTCGTTGCCGTTCCGGCAAGAATCACAAGAACCCCGCTTGCCATCGGATCGAGAGTTCCGGCATGGCCAAATTTCTTCTGTTTATATCGACGGCGCAGATGACTGATCACATCGAGACTTGTCATCCCCGCCGGTTTGTTGATCACTAGTATTCCGTTCATAATTTCATTTTAATTCCGTTTATAAAATGCGACAGACATACGCGCAGAATCTATTTAAACTCACAATTCGGTCCCTTTCAAGTTCACCTTATTCAACGGTAACGGATTTGGCGAGATTGCGCGGTTTATCCACATCGAGTCCTTTGGCTACGGAAATATAGTAACCCAACAGCTGCAGCGGAATGATGGCGAGTGAAGTCATGAACAGTTCTTCATTGACCGGCAGATAAACCGTAAAGTTTGCGGTATCTTCCACGCTGTAGTTGCCGCGTGTGGTCAGTCCGAACAGATAACCGCCGCGTGAGCTGACTTCGCGCATATTGGAGATCATCTTTTCAATCAGACGCTGCTGGGTGAGAATCGCAATTACAAGCGTTCCGTTTTCAACGAGTGAAATTGTCCCGTGCTTGAGTTCTCCTGCCGCATACGCTTCAGAATGCACATAGGAGATCTCCTTCATTTTTAAGGATCCTTCCATTGCTGTCGCGTAGTCAAGGCCACGTCCGATAAAGAAAACATCTTTGGCAAGCGCATATTTGGAGGCAAACCATTGAATTCGCTCTTTATCCTCGAGAACTGACTGAATCTGTGCCGGCAGTTTTTCAAGGGAGCGGATCATGCGCTGATAGGTTTCCTCATCAATCAGCCCTTTTTCTTTCGCAATCGTCAGGGCAATCAGATCACAGACCACAAGCTGGTTGGAATAAGCTTTCGTTGTCGCAACCGCAATTTCCGGACCCGCGTGGGTGTAAATCACCGCATCGGCTTCCCGGGCAATGGAAGATCCGAGAACATTGACTACCGCCAGGACTTTTGTGCCTTTTTCATGGGCGAGCCGCAAAGCCGCAAGCGTATCAGCGGTTTCACCGGACTGGGAAATTACGATCACCAGGGCGCGGGGACTGATTCTGAAATCCCGGTAGCGGAATTCGCTTGCGAGTTCGACACGAACGCTGGCATCGGCTAGACTTTCAAGAACATACTGGGCATTCAGTCCGGCATGATAGGCTGAACCGCAGGCAACGAGAATCATCGAGTCAAAGTTCTCCGGATTTAACAGTCCGGCAGCTTCAGGATCAAAAACGATCTGTTTTAACTCCTCATCCTTTTCCTGTTCAATGTAATGATGGAGGCAGGTTTCAACGGCACCCGGCTGTTCATGAATTTCCTTCATCATGTAATGCTCGAAACCATCTTTGCCGGCGGATTTCGGATCCCAGTCTACGTGAACGAGTTCCTTCATTACCGGTTCGCGTTCGATATCGAAGAATTCAACGGAATCGCTCGTCAGTCTGGCAATTTCGAGGTTGTCGATGTAATAGACATCATTCGTTTTATCGAGGATCGCCGGAACGTCGCTCGCAATAAAAGCTTCGCCCTCATTCTGGCCGATAATTAACGGTGAATCTTTTCGTGCCGCATAGATTGTCCCGGGGTCACTGACAAAGAGAATCCCTAATGCGTAGGAACCGCGAATGCGGATCATGGCACGGGCGATCGCATCGACTGGTCCCTGGTGATATTTTTTCGAATAATAATCGATCAGGTTAACCGCAATTTCGGTGTCGGTCTGGGAATAGAACGTATACCCGGCCTTTTCAAGTTTCAGTTTGAGTTCGTGGGCATTTTCAATAATCCCGTTATGGACGGCAACAACCGATTCATCATTGGACACATGAGGATGGGCATTAGTTTCACTTGGTTCCCCATGGGTTGCCCATCTTGTATGTCCGATTCCGCAGCAGCCCGGCAAGGTTCTGCCGCCATCGATCTTTTCATCAAGATTTTTCAGACGTCCTTTCGCTTTCACAACGCGGATTTTTCCGTCATTGTCCATCATTGCCAGTCCGGCAGAATCATATCCCCGGTATTCAAGATGACGTAATCCGTCCAGTAAGATCGGTGCAGCAGGTTTCGCTCCGACGTAGCCTACAATTCCACACATGGTCTTCCCTCCTTCTTTTGTTTTTTTATTTTTTTAATGTAACATGTTCATGTTCTCAGTGAAAAAAACTGAAAGCGGAAATGTTCAGTTTTCATGAATCCGCTTCGTTTTTATATTGTTCAGTTCAGGAGATTTTATGAAATTACAGAATATTTTAAGGGCGCTTCGTCAGGCTGACATCGATTTCAATATGATTGAACCCAGCGATCATCTCGCTGTTGCCGTTTCCGGAGGCAAAGACTCTATGTTGCTGTTTCTCGCTCTTTCGGTCTATCAGCGCTTTGAAGGCAAGGACTTCACCCTTTGCGGCATTCATATCGATATGGGGTTTGAAGAAAAGGAAAACGAGCTGATGCAGAAATTTGCGGATCAGTACCACCTCGATCTGCACATCGTTCCTTCCCAGATTTACGAGATTCTTAACCTGGATCAGAATAAGAAGGAAGGGCGCATTCAGTGTTCCCTCTGTTCCGTTTTAAAGAAAGGGACCCTGATGGATACCGCCAAGGAACTCGGGTGCAATAAAGTCGTATTTGGTCATCATGGGGATGATGCGATGGAAACGATTCTGATGAATATGATTCACGGCGGACGTATTGCGACCTTTTCTCCGGTCCAGTACATGTCCCGGATGGATATGTGCATCATACGGCCGTTTATCTATTTAAAGGAAGATGAAATCGTCAAGGCATGCATCGCCAACAACATTCCCCATGTCAAACCGGTCTGCCCGAATGACGGTCATTCCGAGCGCCAGACCATGAAGGATCTGCTCAGCAAGCTTTATAAGATGTATCCGGATGCCCATGACAATTTCATGACCGCTTTAGTCAACCGTCCGGCTGATCAGCTCTGGAAACCGGCACCTTCTGCCACTACACCAGCAGGCAGACTGAATTCACGCGTATTAAAACATGATGTCCGTCCCGAAAAGCAGACAGAAGAGTCGCAAGAACATACGGATAACGCCGTTTAGCTGAATCTGCAATTCCGATCCGAAAAGAAAAAGAGACGCCAAAGGCGTCTTTTCTTTTTTCTCACGATTCGGATTTAGATGTTTTGCAGTTCGAACAGCCATTAAAGATCTGCTGGCTGATCTTTAAAATAATGTTTTTGAGCATAGGTAAAATGGAGCATGAGAAACTGATGTGCATCTTTTGCCGGAGTGGAATGCGAGGCAACAATATCAAAGCCATGGAAACAGCCCTCAAACTCTTTAAATGCGACCAATATACCAGCTTTTCTCAGTTTATTCCCATAGATCACAGTTTCATCATGAAACGGATCGATATCCCCGACATGGATAATTGCCGGAGGAAGATTCGTAAAATCTTTCAGTCTTTCCGGTGCAGCGTAATAAGGCACTTTGTCTGTTCCGTAAAGATCTCCAAGATAAAGCTTCCAGCCGTTTTCACTGGATTGAGTATTCCAGACCGGTGCGTCATTATTTTTCGATGAAGGAGTGGTCATGCGGTCATCAATCATCGGATAGAGTGGCATCTGACAGGCGATGGAAACTTCTTTTCTTTCCCTGGCAAGAATCGTCACGGCACAACATAGTCCGCCCCCCGCACTGTCCCCACCGACCATCAGTTGATCTGAACATATACCGAACTTACCGGCGTTATCCCTGATCCAGAGCAGCGTCTGATAGCAATCGAGTAAGGCAGCGGGATAAGGCTTTTCAATCGACAGACAGTAATCCGGTGCCACAACCACGGATCCTTTTTCAACAAAGCGTCTGATCAATGGTTCATTCTGTTCCGGCGCACCTAATCCTTAACCGCCACCATGAATCCAGAGAATCCCTGTCGCCTTTTTGGGTTTGGTCAGAGGCGAGAAAACGCAAAGACGAATATCCCCCTGCCCGTTTCCTCTTGAAAGAAAGACCTCCCGATAATTCATCCCTCTGTATTTCGTTTTGCGCAGCCGATCCGTCATTGCAGCACAGAGTCTGAAAGTGGATGGGTTGAAATACGGTAAGACAAAGCGGATCGCCTGACCCGTTTTTCGCAGTTCGGGATGAATCATTTCATTGGTGATATGCATAACCGGGTACCTCCGTTCTGTCCGTTTGATCGCTGTAATCGTTGTATCTGCACAGACTCATTTTAAACGGACGTATCAGGATTCTGTAAACTTTCAGATCTCATTTACACCTATCCAGCCACACAAAAAGTCGAGTACTGCTGATGTACTCGGCCTTGAGGCTGAATGGTGAAGATTACAATCCGGCTGATTATTGAAGGAGGAGGAATCGACGGAATACGGATTGCGATCTTTGTTGAAAGTTGAATTAAGGAGATTATTTGATTCTGTGCGTTTCTTACTCTGTATGAATCTGATTTATTTTGCGAGGTAGCCTTCACGAGGAGTAACACCGAAGTGTTCGCACAGTAACCACATCTGTTCATCATTGATGGTGTTGATTAACGGAAGGTGAGCGATATCCATATAGATCTGTGCTGCTTTTTCGGCAGTTTCGATTAAACCGAAAGTTTCATCGAGGTCTTTACCAGCACCGTAGATCCCGTGCTGAGCCCATACAACAAGGCGTGCAGTGTTCATCTTCTCTGCCGTTGCTTCACCGATTTCGTTTGTTCCGCAAAGCATCCACGGCAGAACATTTACCCCATCCGGGAAGACTACGATGCATTCTGTACACATCTGCCATAAAGTACGGGTGAATACTTTTTCGTCTAAGTCATGAACGTAAGTCATTGCGAGCAGTTTGCCGGGGTGACAGTGCATGACAACACGGTTTTCCGGATTGACTTTCAGTCTTTCCATATGGCTCATTAAATGTGCCGGGAATTCGGAAGTGAAATTACCGCCATCTTTGTAGCCCCATAACAGATCGGCACTCTGACCATCTTCAGTAATACGGACAATACCAAGGTTGGTTTCAGGATCATCCATAACATTTTTGAAGTATTTTCCGGTTCCGGTAACGATGAAGATTCTGCCGGCAAGTTCTTTTGCGTCGAATCCTAATGGAATGGTGCGGATCACATTGTTTAAGTCTAGGTATAGGGCAACTTGGTCTTCATCCAGCAGGTAGCTGATGTTACCGCCGTTACGTTCATCCCAGCCTAACCGGTACATGTTTGCGGTAGTTTTTTTCATTTCTTCCACAAATGGTGCGTTCATAATATCTTTCATTGTCTTATCCTATTTATCTTTTCTGTCTTATACTCTTTTGCTTAAAACTTCTTCTTCGTATTTCTTAACCTGGCTGAACCATTCGCCATCAACCGGTACGTTGCATTCTCGGCAGTATTCATCCCAGATTTCACCGAACGGCATGGTCTTGAGTTCTTCCTGACGGACCATCAGTTCTGTCCAGTTGCCTTCATCCTGCATTTCGCGCAGATCCGGATTGAGTAAGGCCATCAGCAGTGCTTTCTGCACGTTGCGGTAACCGACTGTCCATGCGGAAATGCGGTTGATGGATGCATCGAAGTAATCAAGAGCCATGTTTACAGATCCTTCCAGACCACCGCACCGAACGATTTCCTTCGCGATTTCCTTCGTTTCATCATCCAGCAGAACCACGTGGTCGCTGTCCCAGCGAATAGGACGAGTGATGTGCAGCGCAATTTCCGGGAAGAAAGCGAGTAGTGCCGGAATCTTGTCGGAGACAACTTCTGTCGGATGGTAGTGTCCGTTATCCATTAACGGAATGCATTTGTCCTGGTTCATTGCTGCATAGCTTAAGGCGAATTCCGCAGAACCTACAGTATACGCTTCAACACCGATCCCGAAAACTTTACTTTCGATGCAAGGTTTAACCATTTTGAAGTCATATGGTTCACTTAAGATTTCATCGATGGACTGACGGTAGCGGACGCGTGGTCCCATACGGTCTGCAGGTACATCCTTGAAGCCGTCGCCGGTCCAGATATTCATGACCACCGGCTGTCCTAATTCTTCCGCAAGGTAGCTGGAAATGCGGATGCAGGCTTTACCGTGCTCGATCCAGAATTTACGGATTTCTTCATCCGGAGAAGACAGGGTTAAACCATTTGCTTTCGGATGGGAGAAGAATGTCGGGTTAAAATCGCAACCAAGACCGCGTTCCTTGCAGAATTCTACCCATTTTCCGAAATGCTTCGGTTCGAGTTGGTCACGGTCAGCCCATTCACCATCTTCAAAGATGGCGTAGCTTGCATGCAGGTTCAGTTTCTTTGTACCCGGGCACAGTTTTAAAACCATGTCGAGATCCGCCATCAGCTCTTCCGGAGTTCTTGCACGTCCCGGATAGTTACCAGTGGTCTGAATCCCGCCGCTTAAAGGTTTGTTCGGATCGGTATCGAATCCGCGCACATCGTCGCCCTGCCAGCAATGCAGGGAAAGTGGTGCCTGTTTCAGTTTTGCGATTGCAGCATCGGTATCTACACCAAGCGCTGCGTATTTCTGTTTTGCTTCTCGATAACTCATAATTACTCCCCTAATTGAATTTTCAGATTGCCAAGTGCTGTCGCTTCAATCGGTAAAGCAACAACTTCCTTACCCGTGACTTCCTGGGTCAGCTGATTGAGGAATGCATTTTTGGCTCCTCCGCCGACAATATAAAGTTTTTCGTACTTGCATCCGGTATTGGCTTCGAGTTCTGCTAAAGCATCACGGTAGCTGATCGCCAGTGAGCGGTAGGCACAGCGGAAATAATCCCCGACACTCTTCAGTGCACCGTCTGTTGCCTTGTCGAATGCTTCTTTCATGCTCTGTGGTGCCAGAAATTCCTGCGCATTTGCGTCGACTAATACATCGCAACTGCTCTTCTTAGCTAATTCAACGATCTGCGGGAAATCAGTATCCGGGCAGAGATCTTTTTTGAGCATGTTGACGAGCCACATCCCCATAATGTTTTTCTGATAGCGGTTATAGCCGACGCCGCCTTCGTTGGAATAATTGGCTTCCATACTCTTTAAATCACTGATCGGGCGTGGTGTCTTTACCCCTAAAAGAGACCAGGTTCCCGAAGAAATGTAAGGCTGGTTGCCATCCATGGGAATACCTTCAACGGCAGATCCGGTATCATGCGTTGCACAAAGGACCACATCCATGCCCTCATACTCACCGATCACCGTCCCCGGCTGTTTTAATTCCGGGAACAGCTGTTCCGGTAAGCCAAGGCGATTGATGATTTCATGATCGTACTCAAGTGTTTCTGCATTGATCATGCCCATCGTCGTCGCATTGGTGAATTCCCTAGCCTTTGTATTGCACAGTTTGTACATCAGGTACTCGGGGATCATCAGAAAATCTGTTACTCCTTCTAAACGTCCTGCTTTTTTGTCCGCATAAAGCTGGTATACGGAGTTAAATGTCTGGAACTGACAGCCAGTGTGCTGGTAAAGCTCAAAAAAAGGCATAATCTGGTGGACTTCAGGAATAACCTCTTCCGTTCTGCTATCGCGGTATGCATAGACAGGCATGATTTCCTTGTCCCCGTTCATCAGGACATAATCAACGCCCCATGTGTCTACTGAAAGGCTTTTAATTTGCGAATAGCGTTCTTTTGCTTGCTCGATTCCTTTTTTTACATGGAACAGCAGGCTTTCTACATCCCATAAAAGGTGTCCGTCCTGTTCCGTTACCCCATTGGGAAAGCGGTAAACCTCTTCGGTCTGTATAATGCCATGATCCATCCAGCCAACAATGTGTCTGCCGGAGGAAGCTCCGATGTCAATCGCAAGAGCATATGTCATATTTATCACCCATCACTATTTAAGCATTTACCGCATAGGGTCTACAGATTCATATTTGCCCAAAAAAGTGTCCTTATTTGCAGAAAGCAAATTGAATATGTCCTATAATAAAAAAACGGAAGAGGTGAGTTTATGATCAACGAACAGTTACTCTCTTTATTACGGGTGATCAGTCCGGAAGAGCAGGCATTTCTGGATGGCTGCAGCCAGATTCAGCGCAGTCTCTATATGCAGGCAGACTCGGATGTAATCGATGCGAGAAAACTGCTCGATACCGGCAGACTGATCACACTGCGTCCGCATACCCGCTTTGTCCATTTTCCGGAACACAATCATAACTATGTCGAGGTCGTGTATATGTGCTGCGGCAGAACGACGCATCTTATCAACGGCAATAAACTCGTTCTGCATGAAGGAGAACTGCTTTTCCTTGGTCAGGGCGTCCGTCAGGAAATCCTGCCTGCCGGTGTAAATGATATTGCGGTCAATTTCATCATCCTGCCTCAGTTCTTTGATAAGACACTTGAAATGCTCACTGAAGATGAAACGCCGCTGCGCCGATTTCTTGTCGACAGTCTGCGTAACGATAATGCGAACTATCTCTACTTCCAGATCGCCGATGTGCTGCCGGTACAGAATCTGATGGAAAATCTGATCTGGAACCTGGTCAAAGGTGCTTCTCCGAACCGCAGAAGCATCTGTCAGACCACAATGGGACTGCTTTTCATGCAGCTGATGAATCATACGGAACGATTAGCCTATCAGACGAGTGAAGAAGCCGCGATTGTCAAAGTCCTGCGCTATATCGAAGAAAATTACCGCTCCGGTACTCTGACGGAAATTGCGGATCTGCTTCATTACGATCTCAGCTGGCTCAGCCGTGAGATCAAGCGCCAGACCGGCAGAACCTTCAAGGAACTGCTTCAGGAAAAACGCCTTTCACAGGCAGCCTATTTTCTCAAGCACACTACAATGCGTGTGGATGAAGTCGGCGATGCAATCGGCTATACCAACCTGAGCTATTTCCATCGGATCTTCCAGGAAAAATACGGTGTTACCCCGCGTAAATTCAGGATGAGTTAAATCGAAAAATCCTAAGAAAAACCCCATAAGCTGTTTCCGGCTTATGAGGTTTATTTTTATCGTTTCAGGAAATTGTGTCAGCTTAGAGGTTTTAAAGACTGACTATTCGATAATTGTGTAACTTGTACTCCGCGCTTTACCCTGAGGCTGCAGCTTATGATCGAGGACTAGCCGTTTAAGAACACGGTTTGCGGTGGATGTACTGGTCTTAAGCAGTTCAATGACCTCATTTCGGCTGACTGAACCATTTGATTTCGCAAATTCAAGCACCATTTCTTCATCGCTTAATTCTTTTCTGAATAGCGGAGCCGGTTTTACTTCAATCACTTTTTTCGTTACAGGAATCCTATCCCTGTATTCTTCCGTTTCCCTGATTTCTTCAAACCTGTCCAGTTCTGTTTCTTCCCCGTTTCCTGGATTCAAACGGGGTAATACCGCTTTAAAGGTATGGGGAGTCAGTTCGATTGCTGGTCTGACGTCATCATTTTGATAAGCTGATTCAATCTTCCCGATGCCAAGACCGGAATTATCACTATATCCAAGGATGTTAAAAACATGTGCAAGATCAGGATTACGGTTTACGGAAATGCCGGCCCGAATGTCATCTAAAGTGAGATTTGAAACCAGTCCGCCAAGTGAGACGAATTCAATCCGGTCGTCGAATACCCGGATGAAGGCATTGGCAGGATAGGAATAATTACGATGAATCATCATGTTGCTCAGTGCTTCTTTTATTGCACTCAAGGGAAATTCTCTTTGAGCAATACGGCAGATGGTCTTTGAAGAACCCTGGTTCGAGGAATTTGCGTCAAAGAAACGGATCAGTTCATCAAACTGTCTGACTACCCCTCCGGAAAACTCTTTATGAAGACTCACATCGGAATAATTATTCCCTTTAAACACATCCATTTTTATTGAGTAATCGCATTGTTCGGATAGTAAATAGGCCAAATTGGTCATTCTGTTGCGGCTATCGGTCAGTTTAAGTTTCATCATCACGGCTGGAGTGAAATCTAAATTATGGCTTTGGAATTCTTTTCTGAGTGATTCGAAGCTAAGTTTCTGGTTAACGCATACCTCATTTTCGAAGTTCAGTCTGATTTGATCCTGTCTTTTTTCCTCATGTTCCTGCATCGTATCTTCTCCCGTTTCGTACCGTTGAACATATTATAACAAATCGTTTCTCTTGATACGATACTATGACACGATAAAGGCATTGAATGAAACGTTAATGACACGATATATTTTTTGTTTCACGTCGTGGAACAATTCTCACAAATCATCCGGGGCAAAATAAAAGAGCTTTTCAGCTCTTCTCTTTTAATCTTTATAATCTAACTCCACTCAATTATTTATCATTCATTTTGTTATATCTTCTTCTGTAAACCAGATCTGTCATGCCATTGTAGGACCTAGTCTTGACGAGTCTTAACGGAATCTCCTGATTTGCGTTTTCAAAAAGACGGATGCCAGTTCCCAGAAGTGTCGGAATGATCGTCAGATAATATTCGTCAATCAGATTTTTCTGAACCAGTTGCTGAATAATGCTTGCTCCGCCACAGATCCAGATGTCTCTTCCGCTCTGAGCTTTCAATGTTTTAACCAGTTCCGCCGGACTTTCCTTCACAAACCGGATCTGATCGGAAGATGTTTCATTATGGTGAGTAATCACATAGCTCGTTAAACCTTTATACACCCATTCATCCGGTGAAAGCTCGGTGACAATCTGATGATAGGTATTCCATCCCATAATCACTGTATCCACATCCTGAATGAATTCAGAATAAGCGTCGATGGTTTCTTCATCATTGCTCTGCCCATTTAACCAGCCGACACCGCCGTTTGGATCAGCGATAAATCCGTCCAGACTCATCGCAATAAAAAGACGAACCTTTCTCTTCTCTTTCTCATACGCTCGATTATTGTGTGTGTAGACCATGACGTATTCTTTCTGATGTGTGGTCTCTTCCGTATTCTCAGTCTGAATGGAAAACTGTTCCCGTTGATAGAACGAGATTGCACCCTGATTCATCTTGTAGACGCTGAGTGTTAGCCGGCTTTTGATATTTTTAACGTAACTGAGAAGCTGACTACCGATGCCCTTTGACTGACTTCCCGGTTTTACAAAGATT
Organism: Allobaculum sp.; assembly: GCA_051873775.1. Classification (GTDB taxonomy): domain Bacteria; phylum Bacillota_I; class Bacilli_A; order Erysipelotrichales; family Erysipelotrichaceae; genus Allobaculum. The sequence continues at coordinate 40,000 of JBJEFF010000037.1, forward strand.
CCTTCAATGTAGTCTTCCGCCAATCCGACAAATCCTTCGATCTCGCCTGTTTTTTCATTTTCATATACATAGATTTCCGCCTGAGGCAGAAGCGTGCTGACCAGTTCAAAATTGCCTTTCCAGTACGCCTCATCAATAAAGGAATGCGCCTGTAGGTTGGCGTCCAACCAGATCTGCATAATCGCGGATAAATCATTTTCTTCAAATCTACGGATCATCACAATTTCTCTCTTTCCATCTCTTGTTAATCCTGTTCAGGATGATCATAATCCAGTCCTTAAGCTTCCCGATGTTTACCAGCAGAACCGGCACATCCAGATTCTTTACAGCCGGAATCTTATTATAAAATGTGGCATAAGTCAGCAACTGAACGAAAACGAGATTGATATCTGCTCGATGGAACAGATTCCTTTCTTACCGGGACTAATATTTCGTTTTAGTCATACTCCTATCAACAATTTTAATGGAATCAGGAATTTTAAAATCGGCAAACAAGCTTTCAAGTTCCGGCACCAGCTGCGAAAACTGAGGCTGATCTGCACTTAGACCGATGGAAAAACGCCTACTTTTTACTTAGGAATCCACTACTATAACCTCTCCGTCTGTCAGCATTACGCTTGCTCTATCCATTTGATCCGGAAAGCTTCATTCATTCTGCCACCGAGACTCATATCTCTTCTGTACACAGCAAGGCTCATCCATATATTACGAGGCGGATTACTCGTAAAGCTTACCATGGACTCATTGCTGTAGATTGAGACTCTCATCATGGCAATTGCTCAATGATGACAGATCACTCATGCGAATTTTTCAAATGCGTTCTTTTTTACTCTTAGAATATTCAATTGTTATTCAGAACACTCCGAAAAAAAGGAAGCAGGCACTTTTCAGCAAGTGATTGCTTCCTGTTATCTTACTTTTAGAAGAATCTGATCCATGTCACCATCGATACAAATCGAACGGTTTTCAATTTCTTCCGGACAAGCAGCTTCACCATAATTCAGACACGCATACACTGCGTGAGGATTCTGATTTGCGAGTATCCAGAACGGAAATTTGATGATGCCCAGTGTGTTGAAGCCAACACCAAGTTCCAGATAAAGGACTTTTCGATTCTGATTGCTGATTAGAAAATCCTGGTATGCATTTGAAGCTTTATGCCATCCTTCATCTTCGACAAAAGTATCATCAACGCGAAGATTCATACGCATCGGTTTTCCGCAGACTGGACAGTAGGGTAATAGTTCTTGTGCCACCTGCATTTTCGGAGTGACACCATCTGGCAAAGCCAGTACCCCGTTCTCTTCAATCACAAATCCCTGAGATTCAACCATTTTACCGATCAGGTCATAATTGTCATAAGTTTTCTGATAACAGGATTCGCTACACTAAAAAAGGCCATAATCTCCCTGGGTATAGAACAGACGGGACTGGTCAAATCCGGCTTTCTGGAAACAGTGGTCAACATTTGTGGTAATGACAAAGTAGTCTTTGTCTTTGACGAGTTCATATAAATGTTCATAAACCGGCTTAAGTGCATTCATATAGCGGTTGATGTAGATATACCGGCTCCAGTATGCCCAGTGCTCCTGTGCGCTTGTATATGGATAAAAGCCACCGGAATACATATCTTCAAAATGATATTTCATTTTAAAATCCCCAAAGTACCGTTCAAACCGTTCCCCGTCATACTGAAATCCGGCAGCGGTGGACAGTCCCGAACCAGCTCCGATCACGATTGCATCAGCCGATTCAATAGCATGTTTAAGTTCGACGATTAAATCCGACTCTGATTTGTTTTTCTTCTTTTTACTCCATCCTAAGTGCATACATACCTCCCTTCCACGTGTTCACGTATCTCTGTTTTAAAAGAAAATTGGTATACCGGCAAGTACGCACCTTTTTGTGACCGATGGATCGTCATTACAGTTTTAGGCAAACGAATGATGATAAACCTGCGAATTTGAGCTTTTGTTGAACACACTATAAAATGAATGTATAAACAGATTTAAATGTAAGAGGAACTGATCATGATTAAAAAAGAAGATTTACCGGCATGTCCGGTTGCGACAACGGTACAGTTAATCGGTAGTAAGTGGAAATTGCTGATTATGCGTAACCTCCTCATGCGCCCATGGCGTTTTAATGAACTGCAGCGTGATTTAAAAGGAATCAGCCAGAAAGTCCTGACCGATAGTCTGCGTTCCATGGAAGCCGACGGGATTGTGATTCGGACCGTTTTTCCTGAAGTGCCGCCTCATGTGGAGTATTCACTCTCTGAAATTGGTGAATCCATGCGCCCGATTTTTAATTCCATGGAGCAGTGGGGTATCGAATATAAAAAGACGATCGGCGACTTGCCATCCATTACTTAGCCAATTCAAAACACATAAAAGAAACAGGCAATATATAGAGCAGAAGGTGCTCAGGATATATTGCCTGTTTTTAAATCGATTATTTTTTGAAACTAGATGTTGGAAACGTTGTGGTAAACGTTCTGTACGTCATCCACTTCGTCTAATAAAGTTAATAAACGTTTGAATAAGTCTAAGTCTTCGCCTTCGAGTTCAACTTCATCGTTTGGAACCATGCGGCGTTCAAGAACTTCGTATTTAACATCCGGAATCAGTTCATCCACTGCTTCTTTTGCTTCATCGAGCTGTGTCGGATCAACAGTAACAGTCATGAAGCCTTCTTCGACTTCAGTGTCACGCAGATCGATATCATGTTCGAGCATTGCTTCCATCATTGCATCTTCGTCTTCGAATGGAACAACGATTACACCTAAGTCTTCATAACCGAAAGATACGGAACCGTTGACACCCATTTTGGAGTGAGATTTGTTGAAGCAAGCACGAAGGTTTGCGATGGTACGGTTTGGATTGTCAGTTAAGCAGTCAATGATGACTGTGGATCCTGCACCAGCTCCGAATCCTTCATAGCGTGCTTCGGAGAAGCTTTCATCCGCAGAAGATTTTGCTTTGTCGATTGCACGTTTAATTACATCGCTAGGAACTGAGTTTGCTTTTGCGCGGGCAATAGCTTTTTTCAGCGCCTGGTTCATATCTGGATCAGGAACACCACTTTTTGCGGCCACTAAAATTTCCTTGGAATATCTGGAATATACCTTAGCTTTGGCGGCGGCAGTTTTGGCCATTGCTGCTGCACGCACCTCAAAATGTCTTCCCATATTATCACCTTTCAAAATTAACTAGTTTAATATAGCACGTTTCCACGCAAGAAACATGCCAAATCCATTTGCATAAACTATTTATCATGAATATTTATTTCTTTGGAACAGAAAATTTTACCGCCAAAGATTTGAAGGCTATTTCATTCAAATTACGCATGAATTGTAACCGCTTTAGCGTTTCGTACAGTTCCGGATTATCGGACGTTTTACTCAGGACTTCAGACTGTTTTCAGCTCTATGCGGAATACCGTAAGGCTCATATACAGACCTCAGTTGAAGGCCGGATTTAACCGGATTTCGGGTTATTTCCCATTTGCAGATTTTCCGGACCTAAAAGTATTTTATGGCATGTTTCAATCAAATTTGAACTTTATTGTAAACGCTTGTAGAAAAATAGCTTTACGTAACAACTGAAATGTCATAAATAAGAAGAGAACTGCGATCTTAATGAAAAAAAAATGTAGTTTCAGACTTACTCGAGAATTTTCAGACCGCATTGGTTTTCTGACCTTGAACTTAAATTATCCAGATTTACAGTATCGTTTTACAGTCCAGAGATCGCTTGATTTAAAAGGAGTTATTGCAATGAACGTTTCGGTATTGTTTTATACCTCTCCGGGGTGTGCAAATTGCCGTAAAGCAAAAAAATGGCTTGATGATAATCATATTCAGTATGTTGAAAAGAATATTTTTTCCAACGAACTGACTGAAGCAGAAATTAAATATCTGATGGCTCGCTGCGAAAACGGAACGGAAGACATTCTTTCCACCCGTTCGAAAGCCTACAATGAACTGCGCGAAGTCATTGATGACATGTCCATCAATGAGCTGACCCGCTTTATTCAGCAGCATCCTTCAGTTCTCAAACGTCCGATTCTCGTTTCCCGCTCGAATATGGCGGTTGGTTATGACCATGACGAAATCACCACGATGCTCCCAGTCGAAAAACGCAAGGATTCTTACAGTCGTCTTGCTTCCCCGGTGTTTTCCTACTCAAGACCATAGAAGAACGACCACATCCACTGTTCCCAGCCCGAAGGATGTGGTTTTTTTCTGCAAAAAAACAGGCTGACTACTGATCAACCTGTTCGTAACGTTCAATAATTTTCTGAACCAGAGGGTTGCGGACAACGTCACTCTGATCGAGATACTGAATCGCAATGCCATCAATTCCCTGCAGGATCTGACAAGCCTGAATCAGACCGGAATCCGCTTTGCGAATCAGGTCAATCTGGGAAATATCGCCGTTGATAATCATACGGCAGTTACGTCCCATACGGGTCAGGAACATCTTCATCTGCGACTTTGTTGTGTTCTGCGCTTCATCAAGAATGACAACCGCATCATTCAGGGTTCGACCACGCATAAAGGCAAGAGGCGCAATTTCAATGATCTCTTTTTCCTGGTAGCGTTCCACTGTTTCCGGTCCGAGCATCTCGTTTAATGCATCGTATAGCGGACGCAGATACGGATCGACTTTCTCTTTCATATCCCCCGGTAAGAATCCAAGTGACTCCCCTGCTTCAACTGCCGGACGGGTCAGAATAATCTTTTCGATTTTACCGCGCTTTAACTGGTCTACCGCATAGGCTACAGCCAAGTAAGTTTTCCCTGTACCGGCAACACCGGAGGCAAAGGTGATCTTTTGATTACGGAATGCATGGACAAGACGTTTCTGGTTAGCTGTTTTCGGGAAAATGACTTTACCGCTTTTTGTTTTGACCACCGGCTTTTCATCGCTGAATTCATCCGTTAAATCATGACCGCGGCTTGCGAGATAACAAAGGCGTTCGATTTCATCTTTTTCGATCGAACCATCCTTGGCAATTTTCTGAACCATCGCATCCAGGACACTTTCAACCTGGTGAAATACAATCTCCTGACTGCTTTCCAGCCGGATCTCTGAAGATTTCATACTGATCTTAACTGGGAATGCCTGTTCAATTAATCTGAAGTTATCGTCCTGAAATCCGGGCAGAGCGATCAGGACATCGTAAGGCAGTTCAGAACAGTCAAGTTTAAATTCCATATTATTTCTCCTCTATTGCAGATCAATCTGTTTTATTTTCGATACAGTCTGCTCTTATCGATCCAATTGGCGCAATCAGACTGAAGACTGATCAAAACGCTTTAGGATCAATACCGGCAGCTGGTGCAACGCTTCTTATTTAAGATAGGTTCTTGCTGATGTATAAACAGCTTTCTCTATGATTTTACTTGTTTTCACGAGAAATGTGGAAAATACGCATTAAAAATGCGGATCCGCCATACGCGATTTATCCGTGAACCGGAATCCGGTTCTTTCGGAAAAAAAGGTAAAAAAAAATCTGCTTACGCAGATTATTTTCCTCTTCTTGCTTTGCGGGCAGCTTCGGATTTCAGTTTTTTCTTAACGCCCGGTTTTACATAGAATTCTCTTTTACGAGCTTCAGCAAGGGTACCGTTGCGGGAAACCTGACGTTTGAATCTGCGAAGTGCATCATCAAGCTGTTCGTTTTCTTTCAAGATTACTTTTGGCATGTTACAACCCCCCTTCCCGAATGAACAATAACTATTATATTGGACCATGTAAATATTTCAACTAGGAATGAGAAAAAAATGCACATTTTTCCATAAAACAAAACGGTTTATACGAATTCATTTTATTTACCGAATCATGACAACTTTTACTCTGTGAATCATTGATCCAACATCCTTTTCTATTTTACAGATTCTCCTGTAAGCTTGCAAAAAAAAGCGATTCAAAAAAGCGTCCGGACGCAAATTTATTCCCGGACGCGATCATTTTTTAGAAATTTTTATGAAGGCTAAGCGTGATCATCACTGAGCAGACGGTGAATACACTCTTTAGCAGCTACGTTGTCACCGATCCAAGGGACACGGCCTTCTTCATGGTACATGAAGTTTTCGTCGCCTTTTCCGAGAATCAGGATCGTATCGCCTTCATTGGCGGATTCAATCGCCTGACGAATAGCTTCATAACGATCCGGGACAAAGACGTTATTGACATTTTTCATGCCCGAACGGATTTCGTTGGCAATCTCTTCCGGAGATTCATCACGCGGATCATCTTCAGTCAGATAGACGGAATCACAGTATTTTTCAGCAAGTTCACCGAATACTTTACGTTTCGCTTTATCTCGCTTACCGGCAGAGCCGAATACCGCAATCAGTTTTCCCCCCGGTTTGACGATCATACGGCCGAAACGGAACATTTTTTCCATGCCATCCGGTGTATGGGCAAAGTCGCAGATGACATTGAAGTTCTGACCTTCCTTGATCTGTTCCATGCGTCCGGCAACCTGCGGAATATTCTTCGCCTTGGCAATGATTTGCTCGATTGTCTGATCGCTGGTCTCATTGACTGCCGCAATGGAAGCAAGCAAGTTGTATAAATTGAATTCACCAACCAGATTCGATTCAACCGGATATTTCTTACCGCCGTAAACGAGATCGAATATGATCGAAGACTGATCCATTTTGACGTTGATCGCACGATAGTCCGATTCATTTTCGATGGAATACGAAATCGTACGTGCCTGGGAAATCTCCTTTAAATCCTTATATTTCGGATCATCCGCATTCAGAATAGAAACACCACCGGATTTCACGCGCTGAGAGAACAGCTTTGCTTTCGCATTAAAATAGTTTTCCATTGTGCCGTGGAAATCGAGATGGTCATAGGTAAAGTTCGTAAATACCGCACAATCGTAATCAATCGCATCGACACGCTTCTGTGCTAAACCATGGCTGGATACTTCCATGGCACAGGCTTTCATGCCCGCATCCACCATATTGCGCAGCGTCTTCTGCAGGAAAATGGCATCCGGTGTCGTCAGATCCGGCGCAAAGGTGTTATTTCCATACGCAATCGCAATTGTTCCGATATAGCCGCATGGTGTCTGCGGTTCTTCAAGGTGACGGATAATATTCGCAATCGTGCTCTTCCCATTCGTACCGGTAATGCCGTACATGCGCAGCTCGTTGGCGGGCCTGTTATAGAAAATACGGGCAGCCTGGTTCATCGCATTGGTTGTATCATCGACACGGATGTAGACCGCACCACCAGTCGGATGGTCGATCGGTCGGGAGTGAACGATCGCAATTGCACCTTTTTCAATCGCCTGATCAATAAAATCATGGCCGTCAAAGGTTAAGCCAGGCAGGCAGAAATACGTATCACCGGGTTTAACTGTCCGGGAATCAAAAGAAAGACCCTGTGTATTTACAGTTGGTACATTCTTGAAAATTTTTGAAAGTCTCATGTTAATCCTCTGCTGTGACGATATATCGTCCATGCATAATTTCATCTATCTTAACATTTAGACGCCCTTTAAGGGGAGTATTTGAGAAAATCGCTGCCGGATGGTACTGGGAAGTATATCCGATGTACCAGTCAGGATGATGGGGATCTTCGCGTTCAATGAGCAGCTGGGTATGATCAAAACGCGCCATATCCTTTTTGCGAAGTTCGTTAGACAGTTCGAGCAGTTGATCCGTACGGGCTTTTGCGGTGTTGCCATCAATAAAGCCGGTCATCGCATCTGCTGCGGTACCTTTGCGTCTTGAATAAGGGAAGACATGCAGGAAAGAAAACTTGCAGGCTTCAAGCGTCTTGAGGGTCGTCGCAAATTCATCATCGCTTTCCTGAACAAATCCCGTAATGACATCGGTAGAAATCGAGATTTTGGGAATTTTTGCACGGATCTCTTCGAGACGGGACAGGAACTGTTCCACGGTATAAGGCCGTTTCATACGCGCGAGTGTGCGGTTGTCCCCTGCCTGAATCGGGATATGCAGATGCGGAAGAATCCGGGGATTTTTCGCCATTAAATCGAGAATGCGGTCATTGACTTCGGTAATTTCAATACTCGATAAACGGTAGCATACGTTTTCCGGAGTTTCTGTAAGAAGACGTTCAAGCAGATCGCAAAGATCCGTATCGCGGAAACGGTAACGCCCGGTGTGAATTCCCGTCAGGACAATTTCCTGGTGTCCGTTTTCGGCAAGTTTTTTCGCACTGGCAATGACTTCATCTGGAATCTGGGAACGTTCCGGTCCGCGGGCAAGCGGAATCTGGCAGTACGCACAGAACTGATTGCAGCCATCTTGAACTTTCAGGAAAGCGCGGTGCTGCCCTTCAAAAACACCGATCGGCATTGATTCAAATTCAGTCAGATCGCGGCTATTCTCGACATAGTCCACCTTGGATTCATCTGTGCCCTTCTGGGCTTTATCGATTAATTCGACGAGCTCGTTTTTATGGGATGCACCAATAATCAGATCCGCGCCTAAAGCTTCGCGCTCTTTGGGATCGCTGACCTGAGCATAACAGCCGACCACGACCACAAACGCATTCGGATTTTCACGTTTTAAGCGGCCGACTTTACGGCGGGATTTAGCCGCAGCAGTATTGGTCACCGTGCAGGTATTGATAATGAGGATATCGGCGGTTTCGTTTTCCTTTACCGGACGATAGCCGTGCTCTTCGAGCAGTGAGGCGTAGAAAACAGATTCGTATTCATTGACTTTGCAGCCAAGGGTTTCAATCTCAAAAGTTTTCATCGGCTCCTCCATTTCTATTTCTATATTCAGTTTCGATATTGATTCGATCTTCTGTTGTATCTTCGATTTAAAAAAGTTTGTTCCAGAATTTTTCTGTCACAAACTTTACTGTATCTCTGAAGGATCAGTTTGTTTATTGTTCGCTCTGCCTAGCAGCAAGGTTGGCAGACCATGCATACTGGGCAGTGGCACATACATAGCAAGCGGCGGTTTCTGCACGAAGAATATTTGCGCCAAGGGAGCAGAGGGTAAAACCCTCTTCTTCAAGCAGTTCAGCTTCCTTTGCGGTTAGGCCGCCTTCCGGACCGATCACAAAGGTCACGGAATCTGTCACTTTGTTTAACGTGCAGCAAAGATGATGCTCAATGCCTTCTTTTTCCCAGGCACAGATATTCAGATCACTTTTATACTGATTTAGCGTTTCAAGGGTGCACACCGGTTCAATCTGCACCAAATCGGTCCGGTTCGACTGCTGACATGCACCTTGACAGATGCTCTGCCAGCGCTCCAGTTTGCGCCCTGCTTTCTTGGGATCAATCTGAATCATCGTATTTTTGGATGTAAACGGAACGATACGGGTCACACCGAGTTCAGTTGCTTTCTGCAGCATCCATTCCCATTTATCGCTTTTAATTAAAGCCGCACAAAGTGTAATCTCCAGCGCTTCCGGTTGTTGAGCTGCGAGTTCTTCGACGATTTCAAGATCCGGTTTTGTGGTGACATGAGCATGGAAAACTTTACGATTGCTGTCCACAACCCGTATGGTTTCTTTGGGGGTGGTGCGGGTCACATCAAATAAATGATGGGCTGTCTTGTCATCGAGGGAAAAGATCTGACCAGTGCTTAACGGCTGACTGACAAAGACTTGTTTCACGCGCTTTTTTCCTCACTAAGTGCAATGAGTTTGCGCACGTCAAATGGTTTAAGACGGCGGCATTCGCCCGGTTTTAAATCCTCGACGGTCACAAAGCCGAAACGGGAACGGTGCAGACGGCGGACATGATGTCCTAATGCTTCCATCATTTTCTTGACCTGATGGTTATGACCTTCATAAATGGTCAGATCCAGCAGCATACGGTCACGGGCATAGTCCTTGTTCTTGATAAATACTTTGGCTGGCGCAAATTTTTCATTTTCATACGTGAAGCCGCGGCGGAGTTTTTTTACATCCTCTTCACTGAGCATGCCCTGCAGATTGATCTCGTACGTTTTCGGCAGATGGTAGCGCGGATGGGTCATTTTATTCGCAAAGTTACCATCATTGGTCAGTAACAGAACACCACTCGTATCGTAGTCAAGACGGCCGACCGGGAACACGCGGGCACCCTGTGGCACATAGTTCATGACCGTATCGCGATCTTTATCATCTTTAACTGTTGTTACGCACCCTTTTGGTTTATTGAGGACGTAGTAGACTTTTTCTTCCTTGCTTAACAGTTCACCATCCACCATGATGCGGTCATGACTGTCGACTTTTGTACCAAGAATGGTGACGGTTTTGCCATTGACTTTAACTTTGCCCGCCAGAATGAGTTCTTCTGCCTTGCGGCGGGAACATACCCCGGACTGGGCGATGACTTTCTGAAGACGTTCTTGCATATAGACTTCTTCCTTTCATAAATGTTCTTATTCAACCGGCTGCTCCCAAGAATGGAACAACCGTGTATTTTCTATTTGATTATTCAGATACGGGTGCAGACTGTTCATCCACGGGTTACTCTGAGTTTTCTAAAGCTGCTTCCTGCTCCATCTGCGAAAAATCAGGTTGGAAGAACAGATTATCCTGGACTTCCGGATCGGCTGTCTGAGGCAGATCGGCAAGACTTTCCAGGCCGAAGGTGTCATAGAAACGGGAACTGACCTGATAGAGAAGCGGTCGGCCGATGGTATCCTTATTGCCGCAAGTTTCGATTAAATCACGTGCCTGCAGTTTTTTAAGCATCATTTCACTCGATACGCCACGGATCTCATCGATTTCAACGCGGGTAATCGGCTGACGGTAAGCGACAAGCGAGAGCACTTCCATGGCGGAAGCAGATAAAGTATGACTGCTTGATTTAGCATAAAGACGGGAAGCATAAGGATAGACTTTTTCCTTGGTCACAAATTTCCAGCGGCCTCCGTAACGGACGAGTTCAATTCCCCGCTCCTCCACATCGTATTCACGGCGCAGAATTTCGAGTACCTGACCGAGTTCATCACGTGTGCATTCTTCTAGAACCGACTGGATCTGAATCAGAGAGAGACCGTCTTCTCCACTTGTAAAGATCAGGCCTTCTACAATGGGTTTTACCTGTCTGATGAGGTTTTCTGAATCCATATTTCATCCTCCTCACTACAATAAGCCATCGCCACTCCTTCGTGAACGAGTTCGAGAATGGCGAGAAAAGTGACTACCGCTTCATGAAGTGTCTGCGTATCCGCAAGTAATTCCTCAAAGCGTATCGGGGTTTCGGTGAATTTTTCAAAATGAAGAATCTGGTCCATGCGTTCTTCAACGGACAGTTCCTTGACTTCGACTTTGGTCTGATACGGCTGGAGAATCTGATAGCGGCGCATGACCCGTTCAAAGGCTTTCTGCAGGTCAGCGGTTTTTAAATGAAGTGGCGTGGAAAAATCAGCCTGAACCGACCAGGTATCAATCAGACTTGCCGGTGCTTTATCAATATGCGTGAGCCGTTCCCTGTATTTACTTTCTAGCAGCTCCGCTTCTTTTTTACATTTTTCGTATTCAAGCAGGCGTCTAGCCATCTGCTCAGCCGGGTCTTCCTGGTACCCGTCTTCGGACGTTTCCACTTCCTTGCGCGGCAGAAGACGTCGGGATTTATATTCCATCAGGCTTGTAAATTCAACGAGATATTCACTCGAGACATCCAGCCCCTGCACCATCGCCTGACGTATGTAACGAACGTACTGTGTGGCGAGAATATCGAGATTCAGTTCAAAAAGATCCAGTTTCTGTTCGTGGACAAGATGGAGCATCAGGTCGAGGGGTCCTTCAAACTGTTCAAGATTGACGTTAAATTCCATACATGTCCTTTCTACTTTTCTCTTACGGGCATTCGTAATTCCATTATCGCGATTTTACCAGGTTTTTGCGATTGATTCGCATGTTTTCCTTTTTCATGACTGATTTCTCCGCGATCCTTTAAAGAGAAAACGGCCACTCGATTGTACCAAATCCAACGCAGAATCCGAGTGTTCAAAAAACAGATTCGATATGCTCAAAACAGTCGTCTGACGCAATCGCTTTCATTTATATACATTGTTACTGTACTTTGGTTTCTTCACAAATTATTCAAAAAATTCGTACTTTTTTTGCATGAGCGAACTTGATTTGTTTACAATTCAGATATCGGATTCATAACGAGTTTCACTACGTTTTCGGATAATTGTAACATATGGATCGAATGAATCATGACCATTAGAAGGAGGGCATTTAATGAAACGAGCTGTAATGTTTTTGATCGCCGCATTATTTATCCTTCTCGTTGTCGAACCGAATTTTGTCGGGAATCAGACAGCGCGAGCGGATAAAGTCCCGGTCTATACGTCCGGTGCGGCCTTAAAAACCAATAATGATGTCGAAACCAAACAGTCCACCTCCCATGCCCTCATCTATATTGATCCGACAAGAGGGGGCAACGATGTCGGCTACTCTGCTGAAAACCAGTTAGCCGAAAAAGATCTGCTGATGCAGCTTGCGCTGACGATCGGCAGTTCGCTTGAAAAAGCCGGATACCGGGTGGAGTATTCCCGCTGGTACGACGATATTCCGGCATGCTCAAGTGAAGATGAATGCGAAAGCGTCCGGCTGAATAAAGCCAAGGAATTAGGAGCTGATTATATCCTGTCTATTTCCCTGAATCAGGATACTTCCCTCCACCGCGGCTTTTCGATTTTCACCCAGCCGAATTCCATTACGCTTGAAGAACTCGCCAAGGAAATGTCCAACCAGATCCGGGCGACAAGCTATTCCCGGGATGAAGGAATCGATACTGATCATTATGATTCATTCTCGATTTTAAAAGATACATCAACGCCGTCCATGCTGCTGCAGATCGGCTATATTACCAACCCGAGCGATTACGACAAGATTTCGAATACGAAATTCCAGACCCGGATTGCCAATGCGATTACGCAGGCTTTCCTGACCTGTGTCGACTAACCGAGAGGCTGAACACTGATCAACAAAGCCGTATGACACGGCAATGAGAGAAAATTAAAAGAAATCAGCATAATTGAAGAGGAAAAACCATGAGTCAGAAAGAAATATTCAAAGGGAAAATCTTTACGGTTTACCAGAAAGAAATGGATGTCAATGGACAGATGATGATGCGCGACTTAGTCGTCCATCCGGGTGGCGCAGCGATCAGCGTCATTGCCGATCATAAGATTCTGCTTGTCCGCCAGACCCGTGCCGGGATCGGCAACGTTTCCACACTGGAAATTCCGGCAGGAACCATCGATCCCCATGAGGATCCGAAAATCACTGCCATGCGCGAGCTCAATGAAGAAACCGGTCTTGAAGCGGATGACCTTGAACTGATCACCGCCTTCTGGCCGACTCCCGGCTACGACAGCGAAGTCATCTATGTCTATTCTGCCATCCGCCCGCATTCAGCGGCAAAGCGTCTCGCGATGGATGATACAGAAGATATCACCATCGAATGGATGGATTTAGACGAAGCGTACAAAGCCATTGCGACGGGCGAAATCCGCGATGGCAAAACGATTCTTGCTATTTACAAGGCAAAATTAGAAGAATTTGAAGCAAACAGAGCGTAAATCTTATTTTTAAAAAAAGACAGTTTCGCTTTTTGTTCCGTGTTTTATATATTTATTTTACTCAGAAGAATATCGTTCTTTTGATATAAATAAATACCATGAAGTATTACTTATCCGCTTTAAGCCGCCTGTACGCCACCCCTCATTCGCGCTACAGGCCAAGGGACCGCTTGTTTTCTCACGGTCCAAGTGTATGATTTTTAAGTTTTTTATCCGATTTTCAATTCGAGAAAATAGAAAGGAAAAAAGCATGGAAAATTTCATCTTTATCTCCGCAAACTATCCGGAAAGCTACTGGATGTTCTGCCGCGGATTAAAAGAAATGGGTGCTAGGGTTCTTGCCGTGATTGATACGGACTATGATTCCCTCCACCCGCAGCTCAAAGCAAACATTGATGAATGTTACAAAGTTTCTTCTTTCCACAACTACGATGAAGTCTATCGTGCGGTAGCGTATTTTGCATTCAAGTATGGTAAGCCTGACTGGATCGAATCCAACAACGAGGCGTGGCTTGACCTGGATGCAAGACTTCGTGATGACTTCCATATCACTTCCGGATTCACTTCGAGTCAGGTTCGTGAATTCCAGTCCAAAGCCTGCATGAAATCCTACTACGAAAGAGCAGGTCTTCCGGTTGCTCCTTACCTTTTAGTGAACTCTCTGGCTGAGGCAAAAGGTTTTGCATGGCAGCACGGCTGGAACCTTGTTTTAAAACCGGATGTCGGTGTCGGCGCAAGCTATACCTGGCACATCCATAACGAAGCTGAAATGGAACAGTACTGGGCTGAAGCTGAACAGCTCAATATGCAGATGATCCTCGAAGAATTCGTGGACGGCAACGTCACAACCCTCGATGGCATGGCTGACGAAAACGGTAAGATTCGTTTCCTTTGCGGAATGGATTATGTCTCCAACTGCATGGATTCCGTTCAGAACCACGATTCGATCGGTACATTCTATAACTTTGAGATCTCACCGGAAAGACAGCAGATTGCACAGAATGTCATTAACTCATTCGGCATCCGCAACCGTTTCTTCCATGGTGAATATTTCGAACTGAATCAGGATCAGGAAGGACTCGGGCGCAAGGGCGATCTAGTAGCGCTTGAAATGAACTTCAGACCACCTGGAGGATTCTGTCCGGAACTGATCAACTATTCCTATGATGAAGATATCTACCGTTTATGGGCACAGGTTCTGCTGAAACAGACCTGCCCGGTTCATGAAAAAGCAAAATACTCTGCCGGTTTTGTCGGCAGACGTACTGGTGTGGATTACCAGAACTCTTTAGAAAAGCTGATGGAAAAATATGCGGACGAACTGCTTGGCGTTGAGGTGCTGCCTCCTGCATTCGCAAGCGCCATGGGTGACGTCACGATTAAAGCCCGTTTTAAAAACGAGCAGCGCCGCAAGGAATTCTTTGAAGATTCATTTGCCCGCAAAAACGATCCTGAAAAAGCATGATTGTAAAATTTGATTTAAATTCCGATCAGCTTCAGCGAACAGTAAAAATCCACATGTACCTTCCGGACGATTATCTTTCCTCGCAGGAAAAATACCCTGTTCTTTACATGTTCGACGGACATAACCTGTTCTTTGACGAAGATGCGACATTCGGACGCTCCTGGAGAATGCTCAATTCGCTCTATGCGCTCGACCGGAAAATTATCGTAG
>JBJEFF010000038.1:0-3222 GCA_051873775.1 Allobaculum sp.
AAGGATTCCCGGATCAGCTTTGAACTGAGCACGAACGTTTTCGATCATCTTGTTCGCAGCACGTCCTACAGAACGGATAGTCAGGGCTGTGAAGTAGAATGGCAGCATTGATCCGAATAACAAGGAGACTAATACACCTGGCTGTAATAAGGAGATGGTTTCAAGACCAGCAGCCTGTGCGAATGCGACGATCATAGCCAGAGCAGTAAATGCGGCAGAACCGATACAGAAACCTTTACCGATTGCAGCAGTTGTATTACCAACAGAGTCTAAGTGGTCAGTGATCTTACGAACACCCGGATCGAGATCAGCCATTTCGGCGATACCACCAGCGTTATCGGAGATAGGACCGTAAGCATCTACAGATACGGTAATACCGCAAGTGGACAGCATACCAACAGCACCTAAACCGATACCGTACATGCCAGTGAATAAGTAAGCTAATGTAATACCTAATACTAAGACAATGACTGTTAAAGCAGTGGATTCCATACCAACGGAGAATCCGGAAATGATGTTTGTTGCATGTCCTGTTTCGGATTCGGAAGCAATTTCACGAACCTTCGGGTAATCTTCAGAAGTATAAATCTCAGCGATTTTACCTAACAGGATACCAACGATCAGACCTGTTGCGACAGAGAAGAACGGGCCAGTCGTTTTGAACAGCCATAAAGAAGCGGCCATGGAAGAAATCAGTTCAATAATCGTAGCAACATATGTTGCAATGTTTAATGCACGCTGTGGGTTTTCCCATTTTTTCATGCGGACGAAAGCCTGAGCCAATACGGCTGCGATGATGCCGAAACCAGCAATGACGAATGGGAACAGAACGCCTTGCATCGCAAATTCTTGTCCGTCGATCACAACAGTCAAGCCAAGAGCGATACAGGAAACCAGAGAACCTACATAAGATTCGTTCAAATCGGAACCCATACCTGCGATATCACCGACGTTGTCACCAACGTTGTCTGCGATTACAGCAGGGTTGCGTGGGTCATCTTCTGGAATGCCTGCTTCAACTTTACCAACCAAGTCAGCACCAACGTCAGCGGCTTTCGTATAGATACCACCACCGACACGGGCGAACAGAGCGATCATGGAGCAGCCCAAGGAGTAACCCGCAACGATGGGTACAGCATCAGCAACGCTGCCAAAGATGAAAGAGAAGAGCAGGAATAATCCAGTTAAACCTAATAAACCGAAACCAACAACGGAAATACCTAAAACGGAACCACCGTTGAATGCAACGTGCAATGCGGAAGGCATACCGTTTGCACGAGCTGCTTCAGCAGTACGAACGTTTGCGTAGGTAGCGGATTTCATGCCGATGAAACCTGCCAAACCGGAGAACAGCGCACCGATTAAGAAGCAGATTGCACCGCTCCAGCCTACGCCGTCAATTCCCTGCAAAGAAGGGATAAAGCCAAGAGCCGTTAACAAGATCGCAACGACGATGGCAAAAATGATAATGATTTTGTATTCGCGACCTAGGAATGCCATAGCACCTTCGCGAATGAACTGAGAAATCTCAGACATTCTTTCGTTACCTGAGCTTTCTTTTTTAACGGAGCCATACAGTGTTGCGGCGTAGCAAAGTGCGAATGCAGCCACAATCATAACAATGAACAGGATGGTCTCCATGCTGAAATTATTCATAGTTTCATTCCTTTCCATTTCAAATCCCACCTACCATAGCATTTATAACGGGGGATGATGTTAATTTTTTGACAATTCAACCCATTTTTTGAGCGGTTTATCACATTTTTGTCCGAAATTTGGATTTTTTGATGTAAACAAACGAAAACCCTTACTTTTTTCTCTGAAACATTTCTTTCACTTGATTTTTTTTATTCATTTTTAACTCAGAATTATCCGTTTTTGCCTAAATTACGGTTTTGCGGGCTTCTTTTTGCCTTTTCGAACCTTTTTCTTCTTCCAAAACAAACCGAAAGACAAATCATGGAAGTTTTCCGGCTGCTGTGCTATATTTTTTAAGAACATGGCGCGTTCGGCAAGCGGTTGAAGCCACAGCCCTCTCAAGGCTGCATTCACGGGTTCAAATCCCGTACGCGCTGCCATCTTGAAAGTAAAGTCTTCCTCTTCAGATGAAGGCTTTTTTCGTATACAGAAAAACAGGCTGCAGCCTTCGGGAGAAATCTCCCCCGCATAAGCTGCAGCCTGTTCAACTTTACTTAGATTTACTTTTCTTCCAGATATTTATCACGAAGCTTCTGTTTCATTTCGGCATCGATTCCTAATGCTTTTTCGAGATATGCATCGACTGAACCCCAGCCGTCTTTGATTGTTTTCATCGCGGTTTCGTAGTATTCGGGATAGACAAACAGGAACGGATTCATGCCTTCATCCATCGGCGGAGTTTCTGCGTTCAGAGCCTTTTCAACAGCTTTACTTTCGACATTTTCTTCCGGATTCATGTAGAGGTTCGTCTGCATGTAATCATCAAAAATAGTACCTTCGTCCACACCGAGTGCGTTCTCGATCAGGAGGGCGCCGAGACCGGTACGGTCTTTGCCCTGTGTGCAGTGGAACAGTACAGCACCCTTGCTGCCAAGCAGAATGTCGAAGAATTTTTTCCACTGATTCTGCGAATACGGTTCGCTCAGACACGTTGTATAAACAGCTTCCATGACGGCGCCCGGATTCTGTCCCATTTCTTTTGCCATATCTTCAGCTTTACTGATTGCGCCCATTTTCGATTCATCAAACATCGGCAGATAGTGGTAGATACTGCCCGGAACCGGCATATTCGGCATCGATCTCTGCTCCCAGCTCGTTCTGAAATCGACAATATCCGTTACCGGAATCTCGGCGAGAATTTCACGGTCTGCGGCGGATGCATTCGATAAATTGCCGCTTCGTATGAGCATATTCGGTTTAATGATTTTATTGTCTTTTGTTGGAATTCCTTTTAAATCACGGCAGTTATTGATTGTCGGTAAATCGATATGAACGGATACTTCTTTCATGGTCACTGTCTTCCTTTTCTTTTCATCCTTCGTCTTCAGTCCTGCTTTGAGATGGGATCTGAGAGATCTTTCTGTTACGTTAAATGGTTTGTTTTTGTTTCAGGATTATTTAATTTGCTTTCTTCATTATAAATAGTTTCTGTTCGCTTGCCAAAACCAAAAGCATAGTCTGATTCAGGGATAAAATGTGAAAGTCTTTTGTACGTTTGAAGCACGACGAAAAGTCCTCCTCTCG
>JBJEFF010000039.1:0-3184 GCA_051873775.1 Allobaculum sp.
TGGCGCCTGAAACAAGACTCGAACTTGTGACCTGCCGGTTAACAGCCGGATGCTCTACCGACTGAGCTATTCAGGCATCCAAATAGAATTAAAACAAACAAAATGGCGCCTGAAACAAGACTCGAACTTGTGACCTGCCGGTTAACAGCCGGATGCTCTACCGACTGAGCTATTCAGGCGCTTTCTGAATGCCTATTTAAAATACCATGACAGGATAGCTGACGCAAGTCTTTTCTATATTTTTTTGAAAAATTTTCCCCCGAGAATGCGTTCTGCCGCTAAACGTCTGCAGATTACAGAATGATTTCTTTTTAAATTTACCGTAATTAATAAACAGACCATAATGTACATCTGAAAAAGAGAAGATCGGAGTAAAATCGATTTCTATTTAGTCAGAAAAGCGCTTCTGATGGTTTGCCGGAATTTTCAGGCTAGAAAACTAGCAGTTGGAAATTAATTCATTATACTTTTAAAAAGGGAGAATACTCATGCTTAAAGAGAAAAACGAAAACTTAAACAGCTGCGATCCTCTTTCCGGAATTGAAAAGCCGGACCATGCGATCAAAGCGGTTGTAATGGATATGGATGGAACCTTGCTCGATGAAGAAAACCGCATTACGCCGTACACGCAGAAAAAGCTGGTGGAACTTCAGGAGAAAGGGATTCAGATCATTCTTGCATCAGGACGGAGTTATACCCGACTCATGCCCTACGCTTCAGATCTGAACATGAAAGAACATCATGGTTATCTTTTAGAGATCGATGGCGTTGCCCTCTATGATCTCTATAATGACCAGCGAACGAAATATCATACGATGTCGCTGGATGAAATCCGCGATATCTTTAATTACCTGACTACCCAGTGCGCTGAATCCCAGGCGATGTTTGACGATGGTTTATTCGATTACTTCTCACCCGAATTAATGGAAAAGAAAATCGCACTGCGAAAAAGGATGAATGTGGACGAGAATTACCCGTGGACGGCAGGTCCGTGGGCATGGCTGACCGATTTTCGCATCGGATACCCTAAAATCCATTATGTAAAAAGTGCAGATGAAATCACGATGCCGATCAACAAGATCCAGATCATGCAGGAAGAAGAACCACTCGCAAAACTGTATAAGGATCTTGAAGAAAAATTCGGGGACCAGTTCTCGATCTACCGAACTACACCGCGTCAGCTTGAAGTCCTGCCTAAAGGATTCTCCAAAGGCAGCGGCGTACGTGCGCTGATGGAAAAAGAAGGCTGGAAAGAGGATGAAGTTCTTGTCTTTGGTGACGGGGAGAATGACTGCTCCATGTTTGGTGTGGTGAAATACTCCTTTGCGATGGGTAATGCGAAAGAATATGTCCAGAACAGAGCCCGCTACGTGACCAAATCTAACCGCGAGGATGGTGTGATCTATGCACTTCAGGCTTTAGGCCTTCTTGAAAAAGAAAATGAAGAAAGGAATTCATAACTTGTATGGCATATTTATGGCTATTAGTCGGATTTGCGCTGCTCATTAAAGGCGCAGATTTCTTCGTTGACGGGGCAGCCGGAATCGCAAGACGGTTTAACGTCTCCTCAGTTGTCATTGGTCTGACCATTGTGGCTTTAGGAACATCCCTTCCTGAGGCATCGGTCTCCATTACTGCATCACTGTCCAACAGTAATGCGCTGGCGATTTCCAATATTCTCGGATCGAATATTTTCAATACTTTAGTGGTTGTCGGTGCTTCGGCTTTAATCACACCGTTCGTTGTTGAACAGGCTGTTATTAAACGGGATATAACGTTTAATATTCTCTGTTCCGTTCTGTTACTTGGCGCAATCTGCACCGGAATGGTTAACCGCTGGATGGGTATCGGTTTTTTGATTCTGCTTGTCTGCTACCTCGTTGTTCTGATCCGCAATGCCAAAGTGGATGATGAACCGGCACAGGCAGCACAGAAACCAGTCTGGCAGCTGCTGCTTTTCCTGGTCATCGGTGCTGTTGCGATTATCTTCGGTGGCAACTTAACGGTTGACAGTGCTAAGGAAATCGCAGCACAGCTCGGTATGAGTGAAAACCTGATCGGTCTGACGGTTGTGGCTGTCGGAACATCTCTTCCTGAACTGGTGACTTCCGTTGTTGCGGCAAGAAAAGGCGAGAGCGGGCTGTCGATCGGAAATGCGATCGGATCGAACATTATGAATATCCTGTTTATTCTTGGTACTTCCGCTGCCATCAGTCCGTTAGTCGCCAATGCGCAGAATATGATCGACTGTGCGATTCTGCTTGGTGTAGCGCTGCTGATTTTCGCATTATGCTGGAAGAACCCGAAGATGACGCGCGGAAAAGGTATTTTGATGATTGCGGTTTATGTCGTCTTCCTGGTTTATACGATCATCCGGTAATGCGCAATAAAATGAATTTTATTTTCAAAGCCCATTTAGGGGCTTTTTTCTTTAGAATATAAAGAAAGAACCTCAGTCCGGCATATGTGCCGGAAATACGAATAAGAAAGACCGGCCAGGCGAAGACAACTGTTCGGTCTAGGAAAGGATTGAACCCGATGAAATTTTCTAAAGTCCTAGAAGGAAGACGGAGTATCCGCCGTTATAAGGAAAAAGCAGTTGACTATGAAGTGATCCATAAAATCATTAAATCAGCCACACTGGCGCCGAGCTGGAAGAATTCGCAGTGCTGGCGCTTCTACGTTGTGACAGACGAGTTGAAACTTGCTGAACTGAAGGAAAACGGTCTGCCCGGCATGAATAAGGAAAAAGTGGAACATGCGCCATGTCTGATCGTTTCCTGCTTTGAAAAAGGACAGAGTGGCTTAGGCAATGATGGACAGTTCGCCAACAGTTGCGGCGAGGGCTGGAGCTATTTTGATTTAGGTCTTGCGGTTGAAAACCTCTGTCTGGAAGCCTATGCACAGGGGCTTGGTACTCTGATTATGGGTATCCGTAACGAAGATGCTCTACGTTCTATGCTCGGTGTGCCGGAAAATCAGGAAATCGTAGCGGTGATCGCCTTAGGGGTGCCGGATGTAGAACCGCCGATGCCTAAACGCAAAAAGGTCAAAGAGACGACGGTCTTCTTTGACTAGATTCTGCCTGATCCGTTTATTGTCTCTGACATCTATCCGGAAGGATAGATGTTTTTTTAGTGTGCCCGGCGAGGCATACATCTAGGTGGTGCAAGTCCACTCTGGG
>JBJEFF010000040.1:0-3166 GCA_051873775.1 Allobaculum sp.
ACGTTGATATTAATCGAATTTGAATTGTCTGTCATTGAGTTTTCAAAGAGCCATCATTTGTGAGTGAATTGATTTCATTCACAAAGCTTATTTAATATATCATCTGGAAATCATCCGGTCAAGCACAAATTTAAATTTTTTAAACTGTTTTGAAAACCGTCTGTTTTCGATGAAAGATGCACCGTCTGGCTTGCGCCGTTTTTTGAGTGCTCGACTATAATACCTCGCACTCATTTCGAATGCAAGTACATTCTGAAATAATTTTTTAACCCATTTTCCGCTTCAGATCTAATCGAAAGATCGTTCCCACGATATATATACCCCCTATCTATATATGTTCTGACTTCCATTTTATCCTTTTACATGAAACTGCTCCGAAATTCACTTTCATAAGAGTTAATATATTAACTATTTTTGCTGCTCAAAGCTATTTAAGCTAATATATTAACTATGATAGACCTCAGTAAATACAGAACCTTACCCGAAATTCAGAACGACTTAAAGAAACGAGTGGTTGCAAGACGGAAGGAAAAACATATTTCTCAGCAGAAACTCGCCGAGCTTTCCGGTGTCAGTCTTGGATCCATTAAACGATTTGAACGTACGAACGAAATTTCACTAACTTCTTTCTTCAGAATTGCCGCTGTTCTTGGGGATGCTGAAAGCTTTGATGCCCTGTTTTCGACCAGAGAGTATCAGTCCATAGAGGAGGTGGGTGATCCAGCTTGCCAAAAACAGATCTTCTAAATCCCGTTAGTCTGGATGTCTATGCAGGAGAGAAAAAAGTAGGGACGTTAGCTGAACTTCCGGATCATCGGATTGCCTTTGAATACGACAAAGATTGGCTGAAAGACGGTTTTTCCATTAGTCCTTTTTCACTTCCTCTTAACCCCGGAGTTTTCATCCCTAAAACCTACGGTCCCCTTGATGGTTTATTCGGAGTCTTTGCGGACAGTCTCCCCGATGGTTGGGGCGCCTTGCTGACTGACCGATTCTTGCGCTCCTACAATATTGATCCAATTTCATTGACTCCCCTTCAGCGTCTGTCACTAGTCGGAAGCAGCGGGAAAAGCTTATTAGAGTATCGGCCGTCCACATACCTTCAGGAAAGCTTCTCTGCTCTTTCATTTGATGAATTAGCTGAAGAATGTGCTAAAGTTCTTGCTGACAAGCCTTCTGATCGCCTTGATACTTTATATGAAATGTGCGGCTCTTCAGGTGGCGCAAGACCTAAAGTTAATACAGAAATTGACGGACATGAATGGATCGTAAAGTTTCCGGCAAGTTTTGATCCTGTATTTATCGGCGAAGAAGAATACAGATACTTTTTATGCGCAAAGGAATGCGGGATTACTGTTCCCGAGTTCTGCTTATTTCCTTCTGAAAAGCTTTCCGGCTATTTCGGCTGTCAGCGTTTTGACCGGAATGAAAAAGGTAAAGTATACATGATTTCCGCCGGAGCTCTTCTCGAAACGAGTTACCGGATTCCTAATCTCGATTATGAAATTCTTCTGAAACTGACCTGGCTGTTAACTGGGAATATGGATGAAGTCCGGAAAGTGTTCCGGCTTGCCTGCTTCAATGTTTTCAGCCATAACCGGGATGATCATGCTAAGAATTTTTCTTTTCTTTACCAGGATGGTCAATGGCAATTATCCCCGGCTTACGATCTGACGTGGAGCAGTTCTTTTGGAGGTGAACATGCTACAACTGTTCATGGCAACGGAAAAAATCCGAGAGCAGCCGACTTGGAAATAGCCGCTCTTTCCATCGGACTTTCGATCCGGGAGGCGCAGAGTATCATTCAATCTGTTCAGAAAACAGTTCATCAGAATCTTAAAGACATCCTCGTTAGTCATTCTCATCATTAGAAAACACCTAAATAAAGTGCAATTGCGCCAAATATTCAGTAACTATTTCTTTATTTAAAGCCATTGATGTAAATGAAAACCAAAAGCCACGGATTTAGCTCTCTCATTTCTGAGAAGTCATTGACTCCATGGCTGTCGATTTTTTATAAATTACTGATTTGGCTTTTCATAAAAATATAGCTGATTTTGAAGATATACTTCCGGTTTTAGTATCGATTAAATTATCGCTTGAGGGCAGTGATTAGGCTGAACGATAAGCTGGATTCCATCATTATTCCTTTTTCACTCCTGTTATAATACGGCTAACTATGTATTATCAGGAGTCACTATTATGAACATTAAACAAATCGTATTCAGTCCGACTGGCGGAACACAGAAAGTCCTTGATATTCTAACCGGAACATGGAATATGCCTGTTGAAAAAATCGACTTATCGAATCCTAATACCGATTATTCTCAGGTTAATTTCTGTTCGGATGATCTTGTCCTGATCGGAGTTCCTTCCTACGGGGGACGAGTGCCTGCGCTTGCTGGTGAACGTCTTGAACAGATTCATGCCGATCATGCCCGCTGTGTTCTCGTATGCGTATACGGCAACCGCGCTTATGAAGACACATTAATCGAAATGCAGGATCTTGCTGAAAAATCCGGTTTTGAAGTTGTTGCAGCTATCGCCGCAATTGCCGAACATTCAATCATGCATCAGTACGGTACAGGCAGACCAGATCAAAAAGACCACAATGATCTGCAGAACTTTGCCGAACAGATCCTCGAAAAAATCAAAGGTGACACCACACCATCCGCTTTAACCATTCCCGGCAACCGTCCTTATAAAAAATCGCATGGAGGCGGATTAATCCCTAAACCGACAGAAGACTGCATAGACTGCGGTCTTTGTGCAAGAGTATGTCCTGCCGCGGCGATCAGTATTGACAATGTTAAAGAGACAGACACTTCCAAATGCATTTCCTGCATGCGCTGCGTCGCAAAATGTCCTTATGACGCCCGCAAAGTCAGCGAAATGAAAGTTTCCGCTCTGGCTTTAGCGCTTAAAAAAGCCTGTTCCTCACGCAAGGAAAACGAACTTTTTCTTTAACTCCCAGATCTTTCTTATAGCCATATACAAACTTAAACAAACAGGGCAAAGAATTCCGGCTGCGGATTCTTTGCCCTGTTCTGCTGTATTCAGACTTTCTTTGTTCGTTTAGCGTTATGCGTGTAAATTTAGCGCATGCATTCAGTGATGATCGAAACGAGTTCGTCTGTCGAGAAGATAGTTTCAATATCTGTAGATT
>JBJEFF010000041.1:0-3154 GCA_051873775.1 Allobaculum sp.
ATCTGATCAAAGAGGAATTCAAAGACGAGATCGCCCGGGAAAGTGCGATCGCAGCGAAAATTGCAGCAGAAAAGGCAGCAAAAATTGCAGCTGAAAAGGCAGCGGAAAAGGCAAAGAAAGAAACCACAGAGAGAAATATGAAAGACATTGCTTTAAAGCTGCTGGCTGATAATAAATATTCTCCTGAAGACATCTGCAGACTGACCGGCTTATCGATTGACGAGGTTCTCGATCTCCGTAAGCAGTTGAATTAATTATCAGCACTTCATCGTCCACGCAAACTAAAGACGGGATGTAAGACGATTCCGTCTTTTTCTGTGCCTCGGTACTCTCTCACTCTCGTTAATCACCAGACACTCACCAAAGACGAGCTGCAGACGTATAAAAGGCGAATCCAATTACTGAGATCCGCCTAATACTATTCTTATGTGGCTAGTGCTGATCAGACGATCAGACTGAGGATTGAACTAAGGAGTTCTTTTTAAAAGCGGGAATTACTGCTTACTGAAGACTATCGAGGAACTCGATGATATCTGTCGCAACCCGATTCTTTAAGTCGCTGTAATTATGAATTTCGTGACGGTAACCCGGATACAGTTTCGTCTTGACATCATGTCCGGTTTCGATCAGCCAGTTGCTCGTCTGATAAACGCCCATTCCGAAGTTGCCAACCGGGTCCTGGTCACCGGCAATATTGAAGATCTTCAGGTCTGTCGGAACTTTCTTCGCCCAGTCTGTTCCTTCGATATCGGTAATCATCTGAATGAAATAGAGCATGGACTGGTTGTTTGTCGGTTTGGTGAATGCGTCAAACGGATCTTCGGCATGATCTTTCTGAACATACGGATCGTGGCAGATCCATTCGTTGCCGAGTTTTACATCTTCGCAGCGGGCGAACATCCATCCCATCGCCTCATTGGTAATGTTCGGATCGCATTCCTTACCTTTGCCGGATGCGACGATTTCTTCTGCCATCTTCTGAACTTCTGCGCCGTTTGGCCATGTACCTGTTGTACCGCAGAGTACAACGCCATCGAGTTCATCGCCGTAACTGGCTGCTAAGTCGCGGGCAATCATGGAACCCATCGAATGACCGTAAACGTAAACCGGCAGATCCGGATACATTTTTTTCACGAGTTCGACGAACTGATGTTCGTCTTCCATCATGGTGTGGAATCCGGCATCTCCCCAGTCGCCCCATGTATTATTGACCATTGCGGTCTTGCCATGGCCGACGTGGTCATCAGCGGCAACGATATAGCCGGCTTCCATCAGGTTGACGATCAGATGGAAATAGCGGCGGGAATGTTCGCCGAAACCATGGATGAGGACAACGATTCCTTTCGGTTTGCATGCCGGGACATAGATCCATCCCTGCACGTCATCACGTTTGTTGTAGGATTTGAAACTTACTTCATGTAGCATAGTTTGAATGCCTCCTTTCAGGCTTTCTGTTAATTCCATTGAAAACCCTTACAAGTTAAAAATCCATCTCTTTTTATGAAAATTTTCCATTCCTTTTGTACCCAGAAACCTAAAAAACTGCCCGTTTTCACGGGCAGTCAAGATCTGTTTTGAATCTAATTCGTAATGATTGATTTTGAAATCAATTATGCTTTTGGTTTGATTTCGCCTGCTTTGGTCAGCGCAAACTTTGTTAAGGATGGTCCGGTTAATTCGTAGACCATGACACCGAGCAGAACGATGTTACGGATCAGAGCACCTTCAGCGCCCATACGGGCACCGACTGTAGCTGCCATACCTAAGGCAACACCAGCCTGCGGGAACAGGGTGATTCCCAGCCATTTCTGAACAAGAGCCGGAGAATGAGCAGCCTTGGAAGAAATTGCGGCACCGAAGTACTTACCAGCGCAACGGGCTGTGATGTAGATGACACCAATCAGTAATACTTCCAGGTTACCGAACTGGAACAAGTCGAGTTCAGCTCCACTTAAGACGAAGAACAGAGTTAACAGCGGAGCAGACCAGCGGTCAGCACGATCCATCAGATCGGCACTGTGCTTGCAGCAGTTGCAGAAGACTGTACCAAGCATCATGTTGACAAGCAGGCTGGACAGACCGAAGTCAATTCCGAACAGGTTAAAGTGCATGGAAGAAATCGTTACACCTAAAATAATAAATCCGACGATCAGAGAGATACGGTTGCGGTTGGAATGGAAGATTCGGGCAACATGAGTCAGGATCCAGCCGATGATCGCACCGATCAGCAGAGAGCAGACGATTTCAAGAAGCGGGCTTCCGAATAATACTCCCATGTCCGAAGCAGCATCACTTCCGAGGTTCGTCGCAATACCATAGCTCAGGGCGAATAACATCAGACCTACCGCATCATCAAGTGCAACAACTGGAAGCAGTGTGGATGTCACTTCACCTTCGGCTTTATACTGACGGACAACCATCAGAGTTGCGGCCGGAGCAGTAGCTGCGGCGATGGCACCTAAAATCAGAACATCCGCAAGTTTGATTGTATCCGGGAAGACAAGATGCACGCCGAATAAAACTAAATCAACGATGATAGTTGTGATTACAGCCTGGAAAATGCCGATGATGACAGCAGCATGACCGGTTTTTCTTAAATGACTGATTCTGAATTCACTACCGATCGCAAATGCGATAAAACCTAATGCAACATCATTGAACGGACTTAATGCTTCAACTTCTTCAAATGAATTGAACCCAAATCCCGGAATTCCGAGCATACCTAAGCAGCAGGGGCCGAGAATAAGACCGGCAATCAAATATGATGTTACGTCTGGCAGTCTGAACTTATTTCCAAGACGGGTCAGCAACAGACCTGCTAAAAGGGCTGTTCCGATACTTAATGCAAATTCCAAAACATAACCTCCTAAGAAATCAAGAATGATCCTCTAAACTTTTTTCTCTATTTTTGTGATCAGCACCAACGTACCTCTCAATAGATACTCACGCAAGTTTAGCGCTTTATCACAAAATTTCAATTCAATTGTTCGTCTTTTTCGAAGAATTTTATGATAGCGTTTTTCACATTACGATTTCCGCTTTCTATTGGCCAGTTCTAAGCGAAATGAATATATTTTCATTCAAAATTGAAAGGTTTTACCGTAACCATTAAAAAAATGACGGGCTTTTGACCTCCGTCTGATCTAGCTATGTT
>JBJEFF010000042.1:0-3112 GCA_051873775.1 Allobaculum sp.
CGTTATCGATCAGCTTGATTCATGGATGATCCCACACGATTTTCCATAGAGCCATAAATATATTTAAGACCACCTTTATTCCAATTCTTCTATACTTTAAAAGAAGAAGTAATAAAATATTTTGATTGATTAATAAAAGGCGGTGATGTTATGAACGCTTCTAAACAACAAACTTCCTACGACAACAAGCAGGCGGGTGAGCATCTTATCGGAGTTCATATCAACGCCGATCCTTCCAATCGTAAGGCGATTGACATTGCCGCCAGACTCTATCATGTCAGCGGCAAGGAGTTTTTTGCGATCTACTGCGAACAGCCCCACGAATCTCCGGCTATGCAGGAAGCCCTACGGCAGAACTGCCTGTATGCGCTCGGAAAAGGAGCACACCTTGAAACACTTCACGGCGATGACATGGTTTACCTGCTTGGTGAATTCTGCCGCACGACCCATATCGATCTGCTTGTCGTTAACCGTCCGCTCGACCGGCACGGCATAGCTTTAATCCGTCCGGGTTTTGTCCAGCAACTTGCCAACATCATTCCGGAAACACAGCTGCTCAGTGTTCCGGCACATATGACCATTCAGCTCGAGCAGTTCACATTTGAACGCTCGGATGCCCGGACGATAAAAAAAAATATTCTAACGATCCTGCTTGTCCTTGGTCTGTGTTCAGCACTCTGCTGCGGACTGTTCCTCGGTTTCCATGTCAATGAATTTATGCTGGTGCAGATCTTTATCCTGGCGGTTCTCATCTGTTCCGTAAACGTGACGAACTGGATCTGGGGACTGATCGCGACTCTCGTTGCGGTCTTCCTCTTCACTTTCTTCTTTGCCGAGCCGCGTTTTTCTGTCCTGTGCGATCTGAACCGGCTCTCCCCGTCGATTATATTCGCCTTTATCCTCTCGCTTTTCGGTACCTTTATCGGAAACAAACTGCACATTCAGTCACAGCGTGCGCTGCGTTCGAGCTGGGGAACCCAGGTTCTGCTCGATACGACTCTGCTGCTGCAGAAAACGAAAGATTCCGCTACACTGGTTCAGACTCTCGGCAATAAACTGGCGGAAGTCAGTGCGAGTGATGTGGTCTTCTATCCATATGTCGATGAAATTGTTCTCGATCCGATCTATTTTGACGGCAATCCGAATCAGCCGAGCGACCATGATCTGATCCTCAAGGAACTGCTTGTGGCTAAAGCGGCTTTAAAACAATCCGAACCGACCGGCTATCATACCCAGACCAGTCCGGACAGCTGCTACAAATACTATCCGTGGAAAGATGGGCAGGATGTCTATGGTATATTCGGCATCCGTCTCGATAACTGGCCGGCTAATCCGCTGGAAATGATGATTATCGAAACAATGCTGATTGAAAGCGCCCAGACCATGGAATCCTTGATTCAGGCTAAGGAACTGGAAAACGCACGGGTTAAACAGGAAAGCGATCTGCTCCGATCCAACCTGCTTAAGGCGATTGCCCACGATATCCGTACCCCGCTGACTTCCATCATCGGCAATATCTCCAACTTCAAGCTCTCCTACGAGGAACTGAGCATGCCGGAAAAGGAATCGATCTGGAACAGCATTCAGGCGGATTCGCTGAATATGTATTATATGGTAGAAAATCTTCTGACCGCAGCCCGTTTCGATTCGAGTTCCGTACCGATCAAACCTCAGCCGGAACTGCTCAACGATGTCATTGAAGCAGGTCTGAATTATCCCACCACCGCCAATCTTACGCATCCGATGAACGTCGATCTCACGGACGACCTGCTCATGGTGAATATCGATCAGAGTCTGATCAGTCAGGTTGTATCCAATCTGGTGCTCAATGCGATTCACCACACACCGGACGGCACCCCGATTACTATACGTTCCTATGCCAAAGATAACCGGGCAGTTGTTGAAGTCTTGGATGAAGGTCAGGGAATTTCAGAACAGTCGAAACCGCGTCTGTTCGATATTTTCTATACCGGTGATACTTCAACGTTTGATTCGAGCCACTTTCTCGGTCTCGGCCTGTTCCTGTCCAAAGCGATTATTGATGCTCATCATGGTACAATTGAGGTTCACGACAACAAGCCGCACGGTGCAATCTTTACCTTTTCTCTGCCGTTAATGACTCTGAATAGATAGTTTCATGTTATTTGTTAATTGAATGCGATTGTTTTATCTCGCTTCCATGACAAAAGAAGATGGTAATTCAATTTGTGTTCACATCAGTTTTTTCGTTATAATGAAACTTAGGAAATCAAGGTGACTACTATGAATACAACCACTGTTCTTGTCGTTGAAGACGATAATTCCATTCGCAACCTGATTGGAACGACGCTTAAATCTCACAATTATAAATATCTGACTGCTTCGGATGGCAAGACTGCGATCCTCGAGGCTTCCACCCATAATCCGGATGTTATGTTTCTAGACTTAGGTCTACCGGATGTGGACGGGGTTCAGATTATTCACAAAGTCAGAAGCTGGTCCAATTTGCCGATCATTGTCATTTCCGCCCGTACAGATGATGATGACAAACTTGCCGCGCTTGATGCCGGTGCCGATGACTACCTGACTAAACCGTTCTCTATCGTCGAACTGCTTGCCCGTCTGCGTGTAGTTGAGCGCCACCTGTCCAACCAGTCAGTATCGAGCAACAATGACTCTATCTTTATCAATGGTCCGCTCAAAGTGGACTATGCGGCAGGATGCGTCACAATTGAAGGCGATGAACTGCACTTAACTCCGATTGAATTCAAACTGCTGACGCTGCTGTCCAAGAATGTCGGCCGTGTTCTGACGCACAACTACATTACCCAGCAAATCTGGGGTTCGAGTTCCGATAACGACATTGCTTCGCTGCGTGTATTCATGGCGACGCTGCGTAAGAAACTTGAACGTAAGAAAAGCGGTCCGCAGTTTATCCAGACCCATATCGGTGTCGGCTACCGCATGTTAAAAGTCGACTAATTCAGGTACATTAAAGGTTCTGTTTTTACGTAAAAACAGAACCTTTCTTTTTTAGAAATATTTCTTATGCTTCCCTTAGAGCCAGTAGTAAAAGCAATAAAAATGTGAAAGTCTTTTGTACGTTTGAAGCACGACGAAAAGTCCTCCTCTC
>JBJEFF010000043.1:0-3084 GCA_051873775.1 Allobaculum sp.
CCCAGAGTGGACTTGCACCACCTAGGTGTATGCCTCGCCGGGCACACCTAAAAAAAAGATCCCCGCTCTTGCAGGGATCTCATTCACATTTCAGTTTTCACGCCTTATCGTTAAGGCTTTAGCGCTTTGCTTGGCGCTTAAGCACACGGACAAGTTCGTCGAGATCAATTGGCTTCGCCACATGACCATTCATTCCAGCCTCGTGACAGCGCTTGATATCATCCGAGAACGCATCCGCACTCATTGCGATAATTGGGATATCTTTCGCATCTGAACGATCAAGATTGCGAATTGCACGGGTTGCTTCGTAACCATTCATATTCGGCATGCGCAGGTCCATCAAAATCGCATCATATTCACCCGGTTTGGAAGCCTTGAACTTATCTAGACAGATCTGGCCATCTTCCGCCCATTCAAGTTGGGCACCGAGATCGGAGAGCAGTTCTTTCGCAATTTCCCAGTTCAATTCGTTATCTTCCGCAACAAGAATACGATAATCGCATAACTCCTCTACCTGCTCGACTTCCTGACTCGTCACATTTTCTCCATCGATATACTGGCGCAGAGAATGGTAAAGGGTCGAGCGGAATAACGGTTTGGAGATAAAGCCGTTAATGCCGGCTTCACGTGCTTCCGTTTCAAAGTCGCTCCAGTCATAAGCGGAGATCAACAGAATCGGCACGTCATCTTGAATCTTCTCACGGATCTTCCTTGCGACCTGGATGCCATCCATGCCAGGCAGTTTCCAGTCGAGCAGAATGATTTGATACGGATCATTGGCTTCATGATGCTGAATGATCTTTTCAAGCGCCATTTCACCGCTCAAAGTCCATTCAGCTTGAATGCCGACTGTCGATAGTGTCTGCGTTGCGCTTTCGCATAATTCCTTATCATCATCGACCACCAGCATCTTCCATGCCGGAAGAACCATGTCGATTTCATTCTCTCCATCCGTCACTTTTTCAAAGTCGAAAGTCAGACGGAATTCTGATCCGACATTCAACTCACTTTCCACTTCAATTGTGCCTTCCATGGCATCGACGATATATTTGGTGATCGCCATACCGAGACCGGCGCCTTCCGTCTTGTGGACACGCGCGCCATCCGCGCGGGAATAGGATTCAAAAATCTTCGGCAAGAATTCCGGCGACATACCGATACCGTTATCCTTGACGTTAATATGAATCCGCACAAATTGATCGCCTTTCGGAGATGGTTCCTCATTTAAGGTTACCCGGATAGAACCACCTTCTGGCGTATATTTCGTCGCATTGGACAATAAGTTCAAGAGCACCTGATTGAAACGCACTCCATCGCACCAAATATTTTCAGTAATGTCGTTGTGGATATGAATTTCAAAGCTTTGTTTTTTCGACTGAATCTGCGGTTGCATAATGCTGACGATGCCTTCTAGGATTTCACGCAATGAAACGCGCTCATATGTCATCGTCATCTTGCCGCTTTCCATCTTGGACATATCGAGAACGTCATTAATCAGACCCAGCAGATGACGGCTCGACAAGGAGATTTTCTTCAGGCAGTTTTTTACCTGCTCCCGATCATCAATATGAGCCGTTGCGATTGCGGTCATCCCTACAATCGCATTCATCGGAGTTCGTATGTCATGGCTCATGTTAGCGAGGAATTCGCTCTTCGCATTGCTCGCATCCTGTGCCTGTTTATTGGCCTTCTGCAGTTGTATTACCTGATTGCGCATAATGGATAAGTAGCGGGCAAAGACAACCGAGATCGCCAGAACAACCACAACGCAAGAAAGCATTGTCATCGCGAAACGTTGCGTACTCAAACTATTAATCGTGTCATCAAGAACGTTGTGCGGCATGATCGCCACTAAATACCATTCCGAATAGGGTAATGGCACACAGTAAATCTGGCGGTTTTCGCCGTTGATGGGCAGATCTCCCACGTACTCTTCATGGTTTGTAATGGTATTTGCTAAAGCGGCAGCCTGAGGATACTCCTCTGATAGCTCTTTGCCATCGACGATTTTATCATGAACCGCATTAAAGAAGTCTTCCAGTTCTGTATTTGAGTTTTCAATAACAAAGCTGCCATCCTGACGCAGGATGTGATAGTACATCAGCTCATTCTCTGCATCGAGTTCTAAAAAATCCGTGATGTAATCAAGAGGTACAGCGGCAACCAATCCCGTACAGGTGTCCCCATTGGACATTGGATAATCCGCATCGACACCGAACAGCACAACGTCGTTCCCCTTGCTGTCGACGCCTACGGCAACGCGCGATTCGCTCTGACATAGCGCTGTGACGAATGGTTTCGGATTGAGCGGCTGAATCGGATCGCCGTACAGAGTTTCAAATTCACCATCTCCCGAACAGAGGGCGAGATAGTCAAAGCCACGGACCGTTGTCCGATAGACTAGTTCCTCATACAGCTTGTCAGTATTGTCGATTTCTTTCGGAACAACAGAAACAATGCCATGAGCCTGTTCAAAACGCAAACCAATGACTGTTTCAAAATGACTTGCCATCTGTTCGTTAATCCCGGACATGTAGACATTTCCAAGTTCGGAAATCGCCATGTTGCTGCTCCGGGACATGGAAATACTCAAAACCCAGAAGACAAGAACACTGAGAATCGATATAGCGGCAAAGCTTAACTGCAAAAAGCGCATTTCGGAATTCTTATTCTTGCAGGTTTTCATGAATTGCTATTCCTCCATGGTCTGTTTACATTCTAATACAACTTTGATCAGCAGCTGATAGTCCTCGGCAAGTTTCGGCATTAGTGCTCTTGCCTTTTCAGTATCACCTGCTTTTAAAGCCTGCGTAACTGCATTGCTGCTCTCAAACAGACGGTCAAAAGACAGATTTTGACAGATCCCTTTTAACGTATGAACAGCACGCAATGCTTCATCATAATTTTCTTCTTTCATCATCGCTTCAAACGTTTCAAAGCTTTGATCATTCAGAAATTTGAACACAAATTTTTGAACTGTTTTTTCTTTTCTCAGTCTGGAAAGCACTGATTCATAGTCGCCCCCAAACTTGGCATAACCATCTTTTAAAGTCATCATTTTCTATTCCCTGCGTTTCTTTTTTT
>JBJEFF010000044.1:0-15510 GCA_051873775.1 Allobaculum sp.
AGAGTGGACTTGCACCACCTAGGTGTATGCCTCGCCGGGCACACCTAAAAAAGACCTGCCTGAAACGGGCAAGTCCTTGTTCATTTCAAGTTGTAATCTCACCGGTGACGGATTTAGTCTGTCTCCTGAAAGTTTACTGCTGTGCTGCAGCATCCGGTGCTGCTTCGACGTTCGGATCTTCGACAGGCTCGGCACCTTCACCTTCCGGTGCAGTCTGGTCTGTACCTTGTGCCGGCGCATTATTGTCGGTAGTCGTTGAAGAAGTGCTCTGATCGTTAGGATCCGGGAGCGTGTCGTTGAGGTTTCCGTTGGTATCGGTTCCCTGAGATAAGGACGGGAAGACGAAGACCTGTTCACCGCTGCGGGAAACGTGATATTTACCGCGGGCAACAAATTCAAGATAGTCAGGGTTCGTCAGGTTTTTCTTTTCGTTTTCAAGGGTCTGCTGAAGCTGAATGGTCTCGTCACGCAGTGCCTGATTGGCACGGACTTCCGATTTTAAATTAAAATAGGTCTGGAACTCCTGAACGATACCCATTACGAAAAAACCGGTCAGCAAAATTAATCCGAGATTGAATAATCCTGCTGTTATTGGATTTTTTCGTTTCTTCTTCTGTGTTCTTTGCATAGAAAAACCCCTAATAACCCTTCCAAATCATTATAGCAAATGCCCCTGATTAGAGAAACGACTCTTACAATCTTATAAGGTTAGTCTTATCATCTTTTAGGCAGAACCTCATCGATTTAATTTCATGTAAATATTTATATAAAATAAATCATATGAAAATAGGAAAAACCGGATTCATTTTATGTGAATCCGGTTTTAATCGTTGGTAATTTTAAAATCGTTCAGGAATTTGATGCGTTTTTGTCATGTTTTTACTTATTTTTCATTCAAAAACAGACAGAGTCCCTCTGGACGCCCGATATGACGGACCAGTGATCTAGTCTTTTTGGGATTCTTTTTCCTGATTTGACTGCAGGATCGCGGAGAGCACCGCAATATCACTCGGATTGATTCCCGAGATACGGCTAGCCTGTCCGAGTGTCGCCGGCTGGATTTTATCGAGCTTGCTGCGGGCTTCTAAGGCAAGGTTAGACATCGCATTGAAGTCCGTACCTTTCGGGATGCGCACGTTTTCCAGTTTTTCAAGGCGCTGTACATCGCGTTTTGCTTTTTCGATATAACCGGCGTACTTACACTCGATTTCAATCTGGTTTGCAATATCGGGATGCGGGGCAATTCCTGTTAAAGGAGCGAGCGCCGTAATGGTGACATTCGGACGTTTTAACAGCGTATAGGCATCCATGCCGTGTTCCATATTTCCGGCGTTGAGTGATTCAAGAAGTTCGTTGATTTCAGCAGTCGGCTTAAGATGGGTCTCTTTCAGCGCTTCTGTTGTCTTTTCAAATTCTTCTTCGCTATGCAGGAAATGCTGCCAGTGTGTTTCGGGAAGAACACCGACTTCATGGGCAATTCTTGCTAAGCGGCGGAATGCATTATCGTGACGTAACAACAGACGGTATTCGGCACGGGAAGTGAGAAGACGATATGGTTCTTTCGTTCCCTTTGTGGTCAGATCATCGATCATCACCCCGATATACGCCTCGGCACGACCGAGAACGACCGGTTCTCTGCCCTGATTTTTCAAAGCCGCATTTATACCGGCCATCAGTCCCTGACCGGCTGCTTCTTCGTAGCCGGAGGTGCCGTTCACCTGACCGGCGGTAAAGAGATTTTCAATGACTTTATTTTCAAGCGACGGGTACATCTGCAGCGGATCGATTGCATCGTATTCAATCGCGTAGGCGTATTTCAGAATGGTGCAGTGTTCAAGTCCCGGCAGGGAGTGAACCATTTCATCCTGGACATTTTCCGGCATCGAAGTCGAGAAGCCCTGAATGTAGAACGTATCATAGCTGGCGCGTTCCGGTTCGAGGAACAGCTGATGACGGTCACGATCCGCAAAACGGACGAGTTTGTCTTCAATACTCGGACAGTAACGCGGTCCGATTCCGGTTACTAATCCGGAATACATCGCCGAATCCTGCAGGTGTTCATGAATGATGCGGTGTGTTTCCGGCTGGGTATAGATCAGATAGCACGGAAGTTGCTTGTCAGAATCAATGACCTGATCCGGTGTGGTGAGTTCACTGAAATGCAGGAACTCCGGATTACCCGGCTGAATGACAGAAGGAGTCAGATCCACCGTGGATTTGAGAATACGCGGAGGTGTTCCGGTTTTGAGACGGATCAGTTTTAACCCCGCATCGGCAAGTGACTGAGACAGTGTGGAGTTGGTCGGCATGCCATCGGCACCACTGACAGTTGAAGTATGACCGCGCAGAATGGCGGAGTTCATCCCGGTACCGGCTGTGATAATGACGGTTCTAGAATGGATCTTAGTACCGTCTTCGCACTCGATTCCGATAACTTTCTTACGGGTTTCATCTAAAAGGATGCGTGCCGTTTTCTGTTCAAGCAGGTCGAGATTATCCTGCTTTTTCAGGGCGTTAAGCATCCATTTTTTATATTCATCGCGGTCAGACTGGACACGCAGACAGCGTACGCCCGGTCCTTTCCCGGTATTAAGCATTTTAAACTGCAGGGCGGTCTGGTCGGCTGCCTGAGGCATCAGTCCGCCGAATGCATCGATTTCGCGCACGACAATTCCTTTAGCCGGACCACCGACTGACGGGTTGCACGGCATTGAACCGAGCATGGACATATCATTGGTGATTAACAGAGTTTTCTGATTCATACGGGCTGCTGCCGCTGCTGCTTCAATACCAGCATGGCCGCCGCCCACAACTACAACATCATACATTTTTCACTCTTCCTTATCGGTTAGCTTGATTAAGCTCTTTTTTTCTTAAAGTGGAAATGGAACAGTCTCTGGACAATACCGAAGTAGAGGGCAAGTCCGAGGAATACAACGGAGGACAGAATTCCGCTGAGCATCATTCCGCCAAAGCACATCATGCGTCCGCCCTGAGCAGCGCCGATGCCGAGTTTTTCCAGACCGAACATCACAAGCCACATTGCAAGCATGCAGATGGCACTCTGTACCACAATCTTGATGGTGGAATGGAAGTTGATCGAGTAGGCTCTCGCCATTTCACGTAATGAGTAAACAATAATCCAGCCATAGGTAATGGCAGTCGATAATACGTTACCGGCAACGCCCCACCACATGACCATCGGAACCATGATGATACCTTTAATGAGTGCCGCAACCATCATCTGTTTCAGTAATTTCTTGCGCATACGGCAGGCCATCATCATGGAGGAGACAACCGGGGTAATCGTACCGAACAGACCTTCAATCGCAATCCAGCGTACCGCCTTGGCGGACAGCTCAAGGTCGGATGTGTAGTAAAGCGTATAGAAGAGTGGTTTGGCGTAAATGAAAATCGCAAAGCTCAGGAAAAGGCCGATAAACAGCACAATATTGATGCAGTCGAGAATATCTTTGCGTACGACTCGGATATCACCCGTTTCAAGAGCGGATGTGATATGCGGAATGATGGCGGATACGAATCCCGGTGAAAGAATCATCGGAATAGCGGTCAGTTTAATCCCGACATAGTTCACCGCAGAAGTCATCGTCTGAATCTGTTCTGTCGAATAGCTCGAATATTTCAGCCCGATCGGGAATAGAACGGCATCAAAGATATCGTTGGCATAACCGATCACCGCATAAAGCAGATACGGGATGCATAAAAGAATAAATTCCCTGAGTAACGGTTTAAACGGAACAGTATGAGTGGTCTGCGCTTTTGCCTGGGAGCGAAGTCCGGTTTCCGTTCCTTTGGAGAATCTTGCGATCTGAATAATTCCGGCAACTGCCGCAACCGATGTGGACAGCACAGCGGCATAGAGTGCATAGACACTCGACATATGGAACGCATAGACAAGCAGGCAGCTGACGCCAAGCAGGAATGCGACACGGAAAATCTGTTCAAATGCCTGAGAGAAGGCATATTCTTCCATCTCCTTGCAGCCCTGAATAAAGCCGCGGTAGGCACTGAGTATCGGGACAAAGAAAATCGCGATGGCGAGAAGACAGAGAACCTTGGTCATAATCGACTGACCATCGGCAGTACCTTCCGTCATGGCACCGGCAAGAACTCCGGATAAAGCGATCATGACAATCATGCCTAAAAAGCCGAGCAGCCCCATCGCAACGAGTGATAAGCGCTGTACATTCAGAACTGTTTTATAGTTTCTGCGCGTAATGTATTTTGCGGTCATCGTCGCAATCGCCATCGGGGCACCTGCGGTGAAGACGTTCAGCAGATAGCTGTAAATACGGTACGCCGATCCGTAGTAAGCCATATAGGCATCCGAACCGAGAATGCTTGAAAATGGAATGGAGTAGATCAGGCCGATCGCCTTGGCGATAAAAAATCCTCCGGTACCAATCAGTCCGCCCGCAATGATCGACTTTTTCGCTGCCGAATGATTCCGTTTCTGTTTCTTTGACTTCATAAACAAATAGCCTTTCTTACAGCCCGGATTACCACGGGCCAAATCTGTGCAGAGGCTGTCCCCGTTTTTACATAGAAAAAACGAAGCATGTTTCTGCATCGTACGGATCAAAAAAAGCTGATTTAAAACCAATCAGTTCTTTTCTATATTAAGATAGATTCAGTAAAACTAGAAAGTCTCCTCACAAAACTGACAGGAAATTCCTGTCGGAAAAATTCCGGAATCTTGCTTAATCTATCTTGTTTTTTCAAGAAGCTATCTTCTTTCAAACCAGTATTATAGCATAACGCCCGACAGGTTCTATCGAGGCATAGACAAGGAGTGCATGAAAATGAATTCATTTACCGATGAAGATAAAGATCTCGATCTTTACCGTCCGCTTGAAGCCAGTCTGAAAACGATTTCCCCTTTATGGCCGCAGCGCAACCGGCACGGACATAAAGGAACTTTCGGCAAAGTTCTGCTTGTCGGCGGCAGTCGGCGAATGCAGGGCGCTCTCAATATGGCCGCTCAGGCATGCTTCCGCTCAGGCTGCGGCACCATTACCCTGTTCACTCCGCTTGATGCCGCCAAAGCCATTGCGGCAAAGACGGATCTTGCGATGATTATTGCGGCAGAGCAGGATGGGGAAGGCTATTTTGATCATGATGCCTATAAACAGCTGCCGGATTTAAATCAGTTCGACATCATTGCCTGCGGAAACGGCATGGGCACAAAACCGGGCGGATTTTTTATTCTGCGTAAAATTCTTAAGTCTGACGCAAAAGTTGTGATCGATGCCGATGGGATCAATATATTCGCCAGACATAGAGATGAACTCCTCCCGCTTCTTAAAGAACGCAGTCAGCCGGTGATTATGACTCCGCATATGATGGAATTTGCGCGCCTGAGTGATGATCCTCTGCCCAATATTCTTGAAAACAGCCGGTCCGTTGCCGAAGAATTCTGTCAGGAATATCCGAATCTGATTCTGCTGACCAAATCCGACTGTTCCACCATTTACCAGAACGGCAGAGTTCCTTATCAGCTATATCGTCCGGACAGCGCTCTTTCCAAAGGTGGCAGCGGAGATGTGCTGTGCGGGATTGTGACCGGGCTTGCCGCATGGGTGGAAGATCCCTTTATTGCAGCCGTGATCGGGGCGGTTGTACATAATGAAGCCGCCCGTAATGCAGAGTCACCAGTGTCTTTTACTCCGACCGATTTAATTCAGAACCTTTCTGGTATTTATGCCATACTCGATAAAAAATGATATACTTAATCCATGAGGACGCTTTCCTCTTAGCGTCCGATTCAATTGTTTGAAGCACAAAAAGAAAATCCGATGTTCGCAAAGCCGGCGCCACGCGAATATCGGATTTTCTTGTTTTCTGATTTAGTAGATTTCTGTTTTGAGTTTTAATGGTAAAACTAGGCTTTGTTCGATTTGGAGAATTCCAGTTCCAGATAGTAGACACGGGAATCAAACATTTTCGTGTTAAATCCGTAAGCCCAGTAAACATCGTCTTCATCGTCGTAGTCCCAGTCATTATCCAGAGTATCGACTAACAGGGTTCGCTCATTTTCATCTACTTTTCCTGTTGCATAGAACTCCAGACAGCCATCGAGGCTTGCTTCTTCACGAGTCGGTGAAAAACTCAGTGCAGGAACGAGTTTCTGTAATTCCTGCTGAACCTCAGTGACCTGATCTTCTTTTTCCGTCTGTACGACGACACGCATCATCAGTTTATAGTTCATTGTCAAGAACGTACTGAGCGAGCTTTTTCATATTGGTGTCAGTAGCCAGAGAAATGATGCGTCCCATATTCAGATTGAGAACCGCAATCTTGATTTCGTCTCCTTCAGTTGCGATCTTGAATGTTCCGTTCTGATCGTTGAAGAAAACATCGAACTGATAGTTGGTGCGATCACCATCTTCGGATTTTTCGACTAATTCAACTTTGAAGTCTTCTTTATTCTTTAAAATTGTGCGTACTGCATTTGCGGCAGATAAATTAATTCGTTTAGCCATAAATAACCTGCTTTCTATTTTTCCTAGAGAAAGATTCCTTTCTATTATAGAGAATCTTTTCTCTGATCGGCAAAAAAAAGCTTTCTTCAGTGCTTCAGATGACTG
The DNA here is from genome assembly GCA_051873775.1 of Allobaculum sp. Taxonomy (GTDB): domain Bacteria; phylum Bacillota_I; class Bacilli_A; order Erysipelotrichales; family Erysipelotrichaceae; genus Allobaculum. Next base: position 6,609 of record JBJEFF010000044.1, read on the forward strand.
ATTCTGACCAGAGAAAAAAGGAAACCAGATATTCTCGGGAATCCAAAAAACTCTTCTCCTTACTGGTTTCGGGAGAAGAGTTTTCGTTTATTAAATTGATTAATCTGTTCTGTTATTTCTTTTCCGGTTCAAAAGTAACCTGAATGCCTAAGGCATTGAATGTGTTCAGGTCAGTTTCGCTCAGAGCACTCGTTAAATGAGCCTGTGCTCCTTTTAAGCGGGAAAGCATAGCCATTGCTTTGGCAGCCTGTTCGTTCGTTTTAGCGGACATCGAAAGGGCGATTAATGTTTCGTAGACATGCAGACGCGGGTTCTGGGAGCCCATATAGTCTGTTTTAAGATGCTGAATCGGGATGAAGGCATCCGGTTCGATCAGCAGAACTTCATCGGAAATACCGGCAAGGTTCTTGATCGCATTGATGACGAGTCCGGAGCTTGGTCCCATGAAATTATTGTTGGCAGAAAGAATCATCGTGCCATCTTCGAATTCCATCGCACCGCAGACAACGCCGCGTTCTGCTTCATGTTTACGGGCAGCTTTGACGCAGGCACGGTCTTCCGGTGTCAGTCCGCACTGCTGCAGCAGCATTTCCTGAGTATTCAGTTCATCCCGTCCGCAAAGATCCTGTAAGTAACGGTTGCGGCTCGCAAAGTAGCGGCGGATGATTTCCTGTTTTGCGGCATACCGAACGACATCATCATCGGCAATACAGAAGCCTGCCATGTTGACACCCATATCAGTTGGAGACTGATATGGACTCTTGCCATAGATTTCTTCAAACATGCGGCGCAGTACCGGGAAGATCTCGATATCACGGTTATAGTTGATCGCAACTTTCTGGTAAGCATCAAGATGGTAAGGGTCAATCATGTTCTTGTCATCGAGGTCGGCAGTTGCGGCTTCATAAGCCAGGTTGACCGGATGATTTAAAGGCAGGGACCATACCGGGAATGTTTCGAATTTCGCATAGCCGGCTTTAATACCGCGCTGGTTATCGTGGTAAAGCTGGGAGAGGCAGGTTGCCATCTTTCCGCTTCCAGGTCCCGGTGCAGTCACAACGATCAGACGGCGCTGTGTTTCAATGTAGTCGTTCTTGCCGAAACCATCTTTGGAGATGATTTTATGGGTATCGGTAGGATATCCATCAATCACATAGTGGTAGTACACTTGGACATCTTTTTTATGAAGACGGCGTTTGAGTTTCTGCGCACTCTTCTGTCCGGAGTATTTTGTAATGACAACAGAAGAGACGTATAAACCGGCTTCGCGGTAGACATCGATCAGACGGAGAACATCTTCATCGTAAGGAATTCCGAGATCCTCGCGCATCTTGTTGTCTTCAATATCTTTTGCAGATACCGCAAAGACGACTTCTGCTTCGTCCTTGAGTTCCAGTAACATCTGCAATTTTGAATCGGGCTGGAAACCTGGCAGCACGCGGCTGGCATGATAATCATCAAAAAGCTTCCCACCAAATTCCAGATACAGTTTGTCACCAAACGAACTGATGCGTTTGCGGATCTGGTCGGATTGCATTTTCTTGTATTTCTCGTTATCAAATCCTTGTTTCATCTTTTTCCCTCTGTATTCTTTTCCATATATATTCACATAGACCATTTCACAGTTGATTCACAGCTATGATTCATTTCCTTACGGCAATTCCTTTCTTACCTTATTCCAAAATCGGATTCTGAAAAGAGGTAAACGTTAAGTCTGTCCGTAAGTGACTGAAACTCAAAGCTTTTTTATGATCCGCTGTAAAATGTCTCCCTGTTTCAGGTGAGCTCAAAAAACAATTTCTCTACTACGATACGCAAATAAGCTTTCCTTTTCAAATGAGTCGTTTCGAAAATCTCCAAAGCCGTCAATTCTTTGATATATTCATCTATATGTACACGCCAAACAAACAGTACCCGCCGATTTTAAAGGCGTTAAAGAAATATTACGGTTACGATTCCTTCCGTCCCGGTCAGGTCGAACTCATCCATCATTTACTCGACGGCCATGACGTTTTAGGGATCATGCCTACCGGAGCCGGTAAGTCGGTCTGCTTCCAGATCCCGGCTATTTTTATGCCGGGCATCACTCTAGTCATTTCACCGCTGATCTCGCTGATGAAAGACCAGGTCGCTTCTCTGATTCAGGCTAAGATTCCTGCCGCCTACTTAAACAGTTCCCTGACCCAGGACCAGTACAGACTCGCCTTGCGTCGGGCAAAAGAGGGACGCTACAAAATCATCTACGTTGCTCCCGAACGTTTAAACACACCGGGATTTCTCGATTTTGCCCACTCCGTTAACATCTCGATGATTGCGGTCGATGAAGCCCACTGTATTTCGCAATGGGGTCAGAACTTCCGCCCGAGCTATCTTAAAATTCCGGAATTTGCCAAGCAGCTTCCCTCACGGCCGATTTTTGCGGCATTTACGGCAACCGCAACCGGACCGGTCAAGGATGATATCGCAAAACAGCTCGATCTCCATGATCCGTATACGCTGATCACCGGATTCGACCGTAAGAACCTCTATTTTGAAGTTCAGCGTCCCGCGGACAAAATGGAAGCTCTCTTTGATTTTCTCGAACAGCACAGCCATGAAGCCGGCATTGTCTACTGTCTGACCCGCAAGGAGACCGAAGAAGTCTGCGATCAGCTCAATGCCCAAGGATACCGTGCGTGCCGCTATCATGGCGGATTAAGTGATGAAGAGCGTTCTGCCAACCAGGATGCGTTCCTGTATGACCGCGTCGATATCATTGTGGCCACAAATGCATTTGGCATGGGGATCGATAAATCAAATGTTCGCTATGTCGTTCACTATTCGCTGCCGTCCTCGCTGGAAAACTATTATCAGGAAGCCGGACGTGCCGGACGTGATGGTGCTCCGGCGCATTGTCTGCTGCTCTATAAACCGGCAGACATTCATATCAACCGCTTTTTAATCGACAAGTCCTATGAAGAAAGTCTCGATACTGAAATTCCTGAAGGTGAAGATCCGGTCAAATTTGCGGCTGGACGTCTCGATCAGAAAAACCGCGAACTCCATCTGCTCAAAACGATGGAAACGTATGCGACCACACCGATGTGCTTACGAAGCTATATCCTGCAGTACTTCGGAGAATCCTCTTCCGGCAACTGCGGTCACTGTTCGAACTGTAATTCAAACTGGACGGAAGAAGATATCAGTGAAACCGCCCAGATCATCTATAATGCCTTAAATCAGCTTCCCCGCTCCTACGGCATGTCGCTGACCCTCGATTATCTTAGCGGTAAAGCCAGTTCGAAACTGAAAAAAGCCGGGCTGAATTATCTCAGTGCATTCGGTTGTTTAAAAGACATCGATCCTGACCTGCTCAAGCTGTATCTCGAGTCTTTGCTGATTCAGGGCTATCTGCTTCGCAGCAATGATATGTATCAGGTGATCTCAACGACGCGCAAATTCTATCTGAACCTCTCTAAGAAGATTCCCATTCAGGTCCAGTTCAGACAGAACGAGCTTCACTCGCACAAACGCAAATCCAAATCCCGCACGGAACGCGACAGAGCCCGCATCAATCCGTATCCGGAGTACAATTTCTCACCAAAAGACGACCGTACTGTATTTGATCATCTCAAAACCGTCCGCACCCAGCTTGCCCGTAAGAACGGTGTACCGCCTTATGTCATTTTCTCGGATGCGACCCTCATGGAAATGGCCAAGGCCCTTCCTCAGACAAAACAGGAACTGCTCTCCATTCCGGGTGTCGGTGATGTCAAAGTCGAACGCTACGGTCCTGCATTCCTGACCGCAATCAAAGCGCAGGTCGCAAAGCAGAAGAAAGACGCTGAATCGGTTAAACTCGCTCAGGAAAAACTCTTTCATCCTTCTGCGGATGAAGACTTAACTTCCAAGCCAGGTAATCCGCAGGATTATGCCCGCATGAGTCAGACTTTTAATCCCCTGCTGAAACGTTCGCACGAAACTACAGAATATATCGCTGAAAAGGAAGATGAAGCTTTACGCAATTCCATACAGATGAAACAGGAAAAGACAAAATCTGTCCCTGCGAACCGTAACGACAATCCGGTTCATTATCCGACCGGCGTCAAACCTTACGTGTCCAAGAAAGTGGATAAAAAATATGAATCCACCAGCGTCGTCTACTCTTCACGTACGAACCGCGATCAGCATAAATAATCCGAATTCCATTTAAACCGCCGTCTTCAGTGCTCTGAATTCACGGCGGTTTTTACGTGCTTTTTCAAAAACACTAGCTTCAACAGCAGATGTCGCAAATTCTTTTCCGAATACCTAATGCCGATATAGTGACAGAAAACGACAATAACAACGGATCGGTCGGTGAAGTGATCGAACGCTTTATCCTTAATCAGGAATGCAACCTAAACAGATCGTTTTCAAACCAGACCGATCAGATGGTGATCCCGGATCGTGAATTTTTCCGATCCGAGGTTTCCTTTACCATTCAGTCTGATTCTGTATTTCCGATTCTTTCTTCTAATAAAGTCAGAATTGCTTAGAAGGGGAGTAGAAGTCTGTCTCAGGACCTGGCACCATTTGTACAGAATTAGCAATAACTTTATAATGAATACATTCAGCTTTTAAACCAGAGTCCGAAAAGTCAGAAAAAACACTTGACCTAAAGTTAGCTTTAAGGTGTTAAGTAATGATAAGGTAAAGTTGCCTGTGAACAAAAACGGAGTACTGATCCTAAACGGAAGCGCTCCTAAACAGTGATTCACCTGCCTTTGCCAAATAGAAAGACTTTTTCGCTTTTTCCCAAAGCTGAGAGAGTAACAATTAGAGTTAGAGAAAAAGAGAGAGGAGAAAAAATGAAATCTGTTCAGAAAATCACTCTGAGTGCACTGTTTCTTGCGCTCGGATTAATTCTGCCTTTTCTGACCGGTCAGATTCAGCACTTCGGACAGATGCTGCTGCCGATGCATTATCCCGTATTTCTGTGCGGACTGATCTGCGGCTGGCAGTACGGTCTGCTTGTCGGTTTCATCCTGCCCTTACTTCGCAGTACGATCTTCGGCATGCCGATGATGTTTCCTATGGCCGTCGCAATGGCATTTGAGCTTGCCGGTTATGGGGCAATGAGCGGATGGATGTTTAGCCGGGCGAAAAAGAAAAATACGGTAAGCGTCTATACTTCCCTGATTGCGGCTATGATCTGTGGACGCGTCATTTACGGTTTAGTGATGACGCTGATTACTTCAATGCTCGGTCAGCCTTATTCCTTCCAGATTTTCATCACTGCCGCAATTACCAGCGGAATTCCGGGTATTATTGCCCAGTTGATTCTGATCCCGGCGATCATGATTCTGCTCGACAAAACCGGCATTCTGCATTTTGAGCAGAAGTAAGGACCGCTTATGATCCCTTGTCTATCCATTGATCAGGCCTGTGAGGCCATTCTTGCCTGTCTTAAACAGAAAACAGATCGCCTGCCTGTCCTGAACTCGCCTACTGCACATTACATCATCAGTATTGATGGCCGGTGTGCAAGCGGCAAGACAACTCTTGCGTCTGCTTTACAGAAAAAGCTTCCGGATTCGCAGGTTGTTCATCTTGATGATTTCTTCCTGCGCCCCGAACAGCGCACCCCCGAGCGATATGCGACGCCCGGCAAAAACGTGGATGCCGAGAGACTGATTGCAGAAGTGCTTGATCCGTATATTTCCAGTCAGGGCATTGTCTATGCACCCTTTTCCTGTAAGACGATGAGTCTGCAGGAACCGGTCTTTCTTGGTAATCCGAAGATCCTGATTCTTGAAGGATCCTATTCAAACAATAGTGAGCTTTGCGGATATGCCGATTTAAAAGTTTTTACAACGATTGATTCACAGACCCAGTTTTGCCGTATCGAAAGACGAAACGGCAAGGAAAAGCTTGCGGACTTTGAATCGAGATGGATTCCGCTCGAGGAAAAATATTTCGATACGCTCGACGATTCAAAGTTTGATCTCATTCTTGATCTTTCCCGACTGGAATCTCAAAATTAAATTAGGTGATTAGAACCAATGATCGGTTCTTTCATGATCATGGCTAGCCAATTCCATGATCGACAAACGTATCATCAAAAAGAAAAGGAGAAACACATGGCAAAATCTAAAGTCTATTTCTCACGCAACACCAGCCCGGATACCTTAGTTAAACTGTATAAAACTCTGGGCAAAGAACTCACTGGCAAGGTTGCGGTTAAACTGCACTCCGGTGAACAGGGCAATCAGAACTATCTGCGTCCTGAATATGTAAAACCGATGGTTGACGAAGTCAAAGGTACAGTCGTTGAATGCAACACTGCATACGGCGAAAATTCCGGCGGACACCGTTACAACACCGAAGATCACCTGAAAGTCATTGCTGAACACGGCTGGAACAAATATTTCAACGTTGAAATTCTTGATGCCGAAGGACCGGATCTGGTTCTTCCAATCCCTAACGGCAAAATCATTAAAGAAGACTACGTAGGTAAAGACATCACAAAATACGATTCCTTACTCGTTCTCTCCCACTTCAAAGGCCATCCGATGGGCGGTTTTGGCGGAGCGTTAAAACAGTTATCCATCGGCTGCGCTTCTACTGCCGGCAAATGCTGGATCCACTCCACTGGTCAGTCCGCTTCCATGGCAGACGCATGGGATAAAGAAATTAACCACGATGAATTCATCGAAGCAATGGCTGATGCTGCTGAAGCAGTTGACACTTTATTCAAGGATAAAGTCGTTTACATCAACGCTCTTGTGAACCTGTCCGTTGACTGTGACTGCTGCCACGTTGCTGAAGATCCTTGCATGAAGGATATCGGTGTCATGATCTCTACAGACCCAGTCGCAATCGACCAGGCCTGCATCGATATGGTCTTCAACTCTGACGATCCGGGACGTGATCATTTAGTTGAACGTATCGAATCCCGTCACGGCCGCATTATCCTCGAAGCCGCTGAAAAGCTCGGTGTCGGAAGCCGCGATTACGAATTAATCAACATTGATGAAGACTAATTTCATCGCTTAACCCACAGAACCTAAAAAGCCGCCGCAGGAGAGTCTGCAGCGACTTTTTCTTTATCCGTTTTATAGATTACGGTTATTGAGATTACAGTTCGCAATTCACTCCGCTCAGAAAATAGAATGCATCCAGTAGTGCAGCCGCAAATTCCGAGTTTTCAAATTCTGTTCCCTTGAGCAGATTTAAAATCGCGTCTGTCGCAACAAACGGGATCTCACATGCTTTTCCGTCTTGCAGATCCACCTCGCATTCATTACGGATTCTGTCCAGCAGACCGCTTGCTTGCATCTTTTTAAAGTCTTCGCCACTCATTTCATAGTCATGAATGTAAAATGAATCCTCACCGTTTTCTAACGCTTCAATACCTTCCAGATTAATTGGCACACTAAAATACTTCGTATCCATTTCTGTTTCCTCAATTCTTCTTTTTATCAACATCCGGATCGCAGCTTTACCGTTCCGGATAATTCTTCTCAAAATACAGTTCAGCCTGATGCATCTGTCGGGAGTATTTACCGAGCTGTTCGTGATGACGGTTCATAAACTCCTCTTTCTCCTGATTGCTCAGACGGTTGAGATAATTCTGCTTGAGCTGAACGAACTCTCTTAGATTATAAAGCACCATGAGCAGAACACCCTGGGTTTTCGAATCGAACCGACCCTCTGAATTCTGTTCAACCTGCTCAATGATCACTTTATTTTCTGCAAGCCAGCTTTCCGGTGTTTTCGAATCAATGACCGTCCATGCTGCACTCTCGATATGATCCATCAATGCGCACGTCTGGTTGATGCAGACCGGGTGAATCTCAATCTGTGTGGTCAGGACATGAAGCAGAGAATACTGGGCAAAGCCGAGTTCGATATACGGCAGAATCCAGCGGTCTTTTTCACTCAGCTTATTCTGGTTGTACTGGTTAATGAGATCCATGCCCTTTTTTGTGTCATCAAGAATCTGGGCAAGCGTTCTTGCCGGCTCATCCACCTGTTTCGTTCCGCTGATCGCCTGCGCAAATTCATTGAGTGCCCTCATGATTTCCATTTCCACTTTGCAGATCTGCTCATACACCAGATCGGCAATTGTACGGTCCGGTTGATACAAATTGAGGACAAAGGCGATGGTAATGCCGATCAAAAGAACGCAGAGTTCAAGTCCGATATGAGTCAGTGAAAAGTTCTGATCGAGTAAAAAGGTTGTTCCGATAACCGCATTGACGGATAAAGTCTCTTTCCAGCCGATCGTCCAGAGAATAAATACGATCAGAAACAGATACAGACCATAAGCGACAAAGGGCTGTGAAAAACGCGGAAAGATCACCCAGCACAGAAACACCGTAATACAGAATGAAATTAAGCGTCTGGAGATCAATGCCATCGTCTGCTTGCGCGTACTGACCATCAGAGTCAGCAGCGTAATGGTTCCCGCCGATGACGGATGCGGCAGACCGGTGAGAGTGCAGATAAAAACAGCTAAAGCAGCGCCGAATCCTATTTTTATTGCTTCCTGAAAATTGATTTTGAGATTGCGTTTATCCCGTATATTGTCTGTTGCGGTGTTTTTCATAGTCTTACCTTCCGTCTTTTCTCAATCTGTCCGATCATTTTTTCCGTTCAGCTTCAAAAAGAAAAACATCCCTTTGTCAGCACAAGAGGATGTTTATTCAGTCTATGTTCAATCATACGGTTAAAGGCGGATAACTTCAACCTGCTTACTTTTTTTGCCCTGACATGGAATACGTTTCTAAGCGATTAAAGATTCTGATCGCATAGATCTGTAACAGATTTGGTAACCATTAAAAAAATGACGGGCTATTCGTCATAAAAAAAATCGCCTACAGTGGCTTAATCTTTCGATTCAGTTGCTGTAGGCGATTGTCGTATAAATCATGTTCAT
>JBJEFF010000045.1:0-15491 GCA_051873775.1 Allobaculum sp.
TAGCATACAGATGAGGATTCGTTATTTATACCCTCCGATTTTTTGACGCTTACGTCAGTTTACAGCAAGTCTGAAAAACTAAAAGTTTTAAATAAAAAGAGTGAACCGTGCATATTTGCGATCTGTTCACTCTTCTGGTTTGTAAATGAATTTATTCAGCCTGATCAGCCTCTAGGCAAAAGGCGCGCAGTCTGGCGATTTCTTCTTTATAGGGCGGCTGATCGTCGATATAAGGAGTCTCAAGAATCTTCACCACATTTTCAAGACGGGGATCATGAACGATGGATGCAAGTGTCTCGAATCCGATATAGCCGTTGCCGAGATTTTCATGACGGTCTTTATGAGCGCCCTGAACGTTCTTGGAATCATTAATATGGAAGACTTTTAAACGATCTAAGCCAATCACGGAGTCAAACTGTTCCATCAGCTCATCAAACCGGGTCAGATCGTATCCGGAATCATGGAGATGACAGGTATCAAGACAGATCCCGATCCGCTCATCACGGTGGACGCCATTGATAATCATTCTCAGCTCTTCAAAAGTTCTGCCGATTTCTGTTCCTTTGCCTGCCATGCTTTCCAGACAGATCAGGACATCATGATCATCCTCATCGAGAACCTGGTTTAGGGCGTTGACGATCCATTCAACACCGACATCCACACCAGCTTTTAAATGCGCTCCGGGATGCAGAACGAGATATCTCGATCCGATTGCGGCTGTCCGTACAATTTCCTCTTTGAGAAAATCCCGTCCGAATTCGGACGTTTCCGGTCGGAGTGAATTGGCAAGGTTAATAATGTAAGGCGCATGGACGACAATCTGAAACGGCTGCCACCCTGCGGACTGGTAACATTGAATTCCTTCGGCAATTTTGAGTTTTTCAATCGGTGCGCGCTTTGAATTCTGCGGAGGTCCGGTATAGATCATGCACGCATCGGCACCGTAGCTTAATGCTTCTTCTATAGCGCCTTTAAAATAATCCGGCGCCTTGAAGCTGACATGGGATCCTAAATAATGCATCACTACTGACCCTTTTTCGCACGCTGTTTCGCTTTGGCGCGTTCGCGTTTCTGTTCCTGAATTTCCTTGCGGATCATCGCACGTTTGGCCCGGCGTTTCATGTTATCGAGTTCCTGTGCGCGTTTTTTCTTGTAGTTCGGTTTAACCTTTTTGGCTTTCTTATGGACAATCTTGCCCATTTCAGCACTCATCGGCGTATTTGTATTCGGAGCAGTCCGTTTTGTACGGTCCTTGATTTCGACAAATTCGCCGTTTTTAATGTCCATTTCTTTGAAGTGGATGCCGCGTTTTCTCAGAGCTGCGACAGCCTGCTGGTCTTTTGTCGATGCAATGGCGATCGCAAGACCATCTCTGCCGGCACGACCTGTACGGCCGGAACGGTGTTCATAGAACTTCAGGTCTTTCGGGAAGCCGCAGGAAATGACATGGGTAATGCCTTCGAGGTCAATCCCGCGGGATGCGATATCACTTGCGACAATATATGTCTTTTTCTGAGACTGAATCTGACGGATGGCACGTGCCCGTTCACGGGCTTCAAGATCTCCGTGCAGTTCAACGAGGTCAAATCCAGCCTGACGCATATCATTTGCGATTGTGGCTGCTTCTTGATTGGAATTGGCGAAAATCAGGCAGACATACGGATGAATAACCCCGAGAACATCAATCACACGCTCGGACATTGTTTTATGCTTTAACGGAACAAGGTAATGTTCGATGTCTGCCGCGAATTCTTCATCGCTGCTGATGCGGATCAGTTCCGGGTTGTTCAGGTATTTCTTCAGGAACGGCTGTAACATTTCCGGGATGGTCGCAGAGAAGACCATGACGGTAATGTCCTTGTTCATGTGGCTTAAAATGGCATCTACATCTTCAAGGAAGCCGAATTCCATCGTCATATCCGCCTCATCAATAACCATGATTTTTGCGGTATTTAATAGCAGTGTCTGATCATCGAGGAACAGGTCTTTCATACGACCCGGAGTTCCGATGACGATCTGCGGAGTCTGACCGCCTTCCTTTTTCTCCATACCGCCAGTCGCAAGACGGACACGGATATTAAAATGGTCGGCAAGTTTCTTGCAGCGTTCAAAAAGCTGCCAGGCAAGTTCTCTTGTCGGCACCGAAATAACCGCCTGTACTTCATCGGCGTCCACATCGATCATGTCAAAGATCGGCATGAAGAAGGCATGGGACTTTCCGGATCCGGTAGTGGAAATTCCGATTAAATCACGTTTTTTATCTTTACGGTGAACGACCGCTTCCTGAATTGGCGTCAGGGTTTTAAAGCCTTCGACTTTCATCATTTCTTCGATACGGTTCAAAATAACACCTCTTTCTTCTTTACTCACTCAGGTATCCTTGCACAGAATGATAGAATGAAGGGCAGGTATGCTCTTGGTATGTTCACATCACTTGCGCAAAGACCCATAGTATTTCATCATCAGTTTACCTGAAAATTGCCACTCTATGGCAAATGATGATTTCGCTCGCAAAGAATTCTGCCACACACTCAGTTTCAGGTAAAACTATAGACGTTCGAATTGGAAGTTTACCAAAACGATTGACACTTGAAAAGATCATAGATCTCAGATCGTCTTTTCTGCGTTCAATTCGCCCGAAAAATGAATAAGCTTTATTTAAAGCAAGATAGGAAGATTTAATTATGACTGAAATCATTGAAGTTTCCGTTCAGGGATTCTGTAAAGGGGTCATGAAAGCTGTCGAGCTTGTCGACCAGACCCTCGAGTCCGACTGTCCGCGTCCGATTACGATTCTCGGATCGCTTGTCCATAACGATTTTGTCAACGACTCGCTGAAGAAAAAAGGAGTCCGTGTTCTCGAAGCAAAGAATCGGACCCGTCTCGAGCTTCTCGACGAGATTGATTCCGGCACCGTTATTTTCACTGCTCACGGAGTAAGCGATACGGTCCGGCTTAAGGCTGAAGAAAAAGGGCTGTATGTTGTCGATGCCTCCTGCCCGTTTGTTCAATACACCCAGAAACTGATCAGCGAGCACCTGAACGGAGGGGAAGTCATTTTCTATATTGGCAAGAAAGGTCATCCGGAAGCAGAAGGGGCGACTTTCATGCGGAATCATGTCTACCTGATTGAAAAAGAAGAAGATATCCCGGCCAATATTACCCTGCCTGTCTTCGTGACCAATCAGACAACGATGTCGATTCTCGATCTGCAGCAGCTGTTTGACAGGATCCGCCAGCTTTATCCGGATGCAGTCTTTGCCAATGAAATCTGCAATGCCACAAAAGTCCGGCAGAAAGCGGTTCTCGATCTGAAAGATCAGCAGATCGACTTGCTGATCGTCGTCGGTGATCCGGCAAGCAATAATACCCGCAAACTTGCTCAGACCGGCATGGCCGCGGGAATTGAAAAGGTGATCCGCATTGAATCCGCGGACCAGCTTGATCCTTGCATTCTCGATCACAAAAAACGGATTGCGATCACGAGCGGAGCAAGTACTCCTGCTTTTCTAAAAGATGAAATCATTAACAGAATCAGAGAACACACTTCCGGAACCGCCTGAAAAATGAGCCTGTAATTCTCATCCTTCGCTTACGCAAATATACTTAAACGCCGCATTTCTTTTTAAGAAAGTGCGGCGTTTTCATATTCCTATACGTTATTTCTTGTTTTCCTGTGTCAGCAGTTGAACAAGAGTTTCATTATTATTGCAGACCTGGAAGGATTTCAGTACATCCTCTGTTGCCTGATCTTCCTTGTTTCGGGCATGCACGCGAATCATATTTGCCGCTTTCTGCTCGTCAGCTGTGAGAAGCAGGTCGTCTTTCCGGGTACCGGAGCGCAGAATGTCAATTGCCGGGAAAATTCTCTGGAAAGCCAGATCACGGCTTAAAACAAGCTCCATGTTGCCGGTTCCCTTGAATTCTTCGAAGATAACTTCATCCATACGGCTGCCTGTATCCACCAGTGCAGTTGCAAGAATGGTCAGCGAACCACCTTCGCGGATATTACGCGCTGCTCCGAAGAAATGTTTCGGGTAATAAAGCGATAGAGGATCGAGACCACCGGAAAGAATCTTTCCGGAATTCGGTACCAGCAGGTTGTACGTTCTTGCCAGACGGGTAATGGAGTCGAGCAGAATCACGACATCCCCACCCATTTCAACAAGAGCTTTGGCACGTTCGATCGCCATTTCGGCAACACGTCTGTGGTGCTGCGGTTCCTCGTCAAATGTGGAATAAACGATCTCGACATTATGGTCGATCACGGTATCCTTAATATCCGTTACTTCTTCCGGACGTTCGTCAATCAGCAGAATAATCAGATGCACATCCGGATGATTGACCTGAAGAGAATGGGCAATGGATTTAAGCAGTGTCGTCTTGCCGGCTTTCGGAGGCGAAATAATCAGGCCGCGCTGACCTTTTCCAATCGGACAGAGCAGATCGATCAGACGTCCGGACATATTGGACGCATCTGTTTCCATCGTGAAACGCTCTGTCGGTGATATCGGCGTCAGACGTTCAAAATAGGTCCGGTGAAGAGAGTTCATGATCGGCTGACCATTGACACTTTCCACCTGTCCGAGCTGTCTTGCTTTATTTTCTTCTATTACCCGGTCATTGAGCTGACCGCGAATTAAGTCTCCCTGTCTTAACCGCATCGATTTAATACGGTTGGCGCTAATATAGATATCACTTTTGCTGGATAGATAATTTTCACCGCGCAAAAAGCCGTATCCGTCCTGGAGGATCTCCAGGACGCCTTCTACTGTTTCCGTCATAATTACCTCTTCCTGTTCTGTAACAGAATTTAGAATGTTTCTTCAGCAATACTCATCGGTGTTTCATTTCCTTCAGGATAATTTTTTAAAGACTGATAGTGATGGATCAGAATAGAATTTTAAATTCGCCCGAACAGTATTCATAAACAACATCAGTTTAGGCAAAGTGAATGAAAAATATGACTGAAATGAACGAAATGATGAATTCGAACCATACCGTGAAACGCACTTTGAGGTTATACGTATTCGATTTATTGGATGGTTGTTGAAATATATAGTACATGCTAATTTTTATTTATCATTCTTTTTTGGCGTCTGTCAATCCATTCGAGTTTTTCTTTTAAAGCCTTATGCTGATTTGGCGGAATTTTTTCCAAAATTGAAGACCACTGCTTTTTCTGCCAGTCGAGATATTCCCGATAATCTTCGTTGTCCGTTACATGAAAACCGAGCAGCAGATTTTCTTCCCTGTCCGTATCGTTCATGCTGAAGGGATTCATATTCTCCCTTTCACCCGCTCTTCTTACATGCATAAGCGGATAGAAATGATGATCATGAATCATCATTTCGGATTCAATGATCCAACCCTGTTCAAGTAAGAAGATACGCAGGTCACGGGCATCTTTATGAGGACATAGCAGCATAGAATTCACATGTTCCCCGATCGGATCGTCCTGCAGAATTTCCATAATCAGCTTTCCGCCCATTCCCGCAATAATAATCTGCTCAGTATCCTCTGGTAAGTTGTGAATACCGCTCTCTAAGCGGGTGTCAATCTGGTTTTCCAGATGGAACGATTTAATGTTGGCTTTGGCCTGAGCTAAAGGTCCCGGTCTCAGATCACAGGCATAAGCCTTTTTTACCGTTCCGTTTAAAACCGCCTCAATGCAGACCAGACCATGGTCACAGCCGATATCGGCAATGACTGGTCCAGTAGCTAAAGAAGCAATTGTTTTTAATCGTTTTGAAATTTCCATTATGGTTTAACGAAATCTTTCAGACGTTTTGACCGGGTTGGATTCCGTAATTTGCGTAAAGCTTTTGCTTCAATCTGCCGGATTCGTTCACGGGTTACCTGAAACTCGGCTCCGACTTCTTCAAGCGTGCGGGTTTTACCATCGAGCAGTCCGTAACGAAGCTGCAGAACCTGTTCTTCCCTTTCGCTCAAGGTGTTGAGCGCAAGAGCAAGTTCGTCTTTTAAAAGCTGACTGGTCGTATAGTCAGCCGGAGAAATCGAAGTTTTATCTTCAATGAAATCCCCGAGATGGGAATCATCTTCTTCGCCGACAGGAGTTTCCAAAGAAACCGGATCGAGGGCAATACGCTGGATTTCCCGTACCCGGTCCGCTTTTATTCCATCCATTTTTTCGGCAATTTCTTCGGCAAGCGGATCACGGCCGAGCTCCTGGGTCAGTGTCCGGGAAATGCGGGTTAGCTTGTTGATTGTTTCGGTCATGTGAACCGGAATGCGGATAGTCTTTGCCTGATCGGCAATTGCACGGGTTATTGCCTGACGGATCCACCATGTGGCATAGGTGGAAAACTTGAAGCCTTTTGTATAGTCAAACTTCTCAACCGCTTTGATCAGTCCGCAGTTTCCCTCCTGAATCAGATCGAGAAACGGCAGGCCTCTGCCGACGTATTTCTTCGCAATCGAGACGACCAGCCGTAGATTGGCGCTGATCAGGATCTCCTTACCCTGCTCATCTCCGGCCAGATAGGCTTTGGCTGCTTCCTGTTCCTGCTCAACCGTCAGTAGTGGAATGCGGCCGATTTCCCGCAGATACATTTTGACCGGATCACTTGTTTTATTCAGGGCCGACTGGGAAAAAGTCTGTTCCAGAGCAAGGATCTGAGCCGAAATACTAAGCGGATCTTCATCGGTCTCATCTTCTTCGCCCAGTTCATCCTCCAGTTGCTCCTCATCGAGACCTTCTGCAGGTTCTTCCTGAAGTTCGAGATCTTCAGCTTCCTGTTCGAACATCTGTTCGGCACGGACCCAGTTGAGCAGTTCTTCGCTTTCCTCATCGGAGAGGTGCAGATCGCTCACCATGTCTACAATGCCGGCGAGATGAATATCTTCTCCCTGTTCATGGGCATTTTTGAGGTATGTCTTAACTTCTTCAATCGAAGTAAACTGTTTTTTCATCGAGGGACTCTCCCTCCTTCCATAATTACACAGCCTGAATGCGTTTTATAACGCTTTAATGCGCGCAAGCAGTTCACGCTTTTTGTTCATTAAGGACAGTTTTTCCTGTCCGCTCTGACTCTGCCGGATCTGGGTGGTAATCGATTCAATCTGGCTTTGCAGAACATCCTTTAAAATTTTGTTGGTCGCATCACCGAAAAACTGTTCAATCATATCCCCGTAGTCCGGCCATTCACTCAGTTCGACAAGTAAATCCTGAACATCTTTTTCTTCAATGACTTCCAGAAGACCAATCGGATCGATGGTCCGGTTCTGCTGGAAGGAAAGCTGCAGATATTTGAATAGGGTCATACAGGTCGGATTGGTAAAGACACCGACCTGATCGCGGTATTTGCCGATGTATTCTTCCGAGCGCAGCATGCACCAGAGGACAGATTTTTCGGCATTGTCATGACCGCGCATGACCGGCGGGGTGACAATAGGGATCTGCTGCTGGGGATAGGTGCGATTCGAACGGCGCTTTACGGGTTCGTTTTCAAAACTGTAACCTGTCAGTTCCTTTAACCGCTCGAACATCACCGGCTGTTCATACTGTTCGAGCGACTGCCGGATGATGTTTTCCATCTGTCTTGCAAACTGTTTTTTATCTTCGTAGTTTTCGAGATTGTACTGAGTCTGCAGATAATTCATCGCAAAGGCCGCATAACTGATCGTAGACGAAACAACCTGTCTTAAGGTATCGGGTCCTTTCTGAATATAGATATCATCAGGGTCTTTCGCTTCATCGGAGTGAACAAAGGAAAAACGAAGACCGGCTTTAAAAGCAGACTGGGCAAAGTTCCAGGCCGCCTTCTGCCCTGCCGCATCCTGGTCATAGAACACGACCACCGGCACATTTAGTCTGGCGATCAGATCTAGCTGCACATTCGTGCAGGCAGTACCCAGATTGGCGATCCCTTCATACATACCGGCTTTGGCGAGGCCGAGTACATCCATGGCACCTTCACACAAGATAACACGGCCGGCGCGCTGTGCATACTTCTTTGCACGATGATAGTTAAATATTAAATTACTTTTTTCATATAATTGCGTCGTTGTCGTATTGACATACTTCGCTTTTTTAGACGAACTGGGCAGAATTCTCGCCGTATATCCGACCGGCTGTCCATTGGCGTCATGAATTGGAATCAGAATCCGCTCATAAAAATACGGAATCACGGAGGATTCGCCGGCGACGATCAGTCCGGTCTGCTCAAGTACAGAACGATCCTTGATTCTTGCCTGCAGATACTGACTGACCATGTCAAAAGATGGCACATAGCCGATATCGAAATCATCCAGAATCTGCTTGGTAAACTTGCGGCTTGCAAGGTATTCACTTGCAGCAGCACCGTCCGGACTGCTCAGTTCGTATTTGCCGTAAGCCGTAAAGAGCCGTAGTGCGTCATAGAGCGGCTTGCGGGGATCTTCTTTTTTCGGAGCTTCTGCCACGAGTTTAAGCGGATAGCCGATCATCCCGGCAACTTTGATCACACCTTCGTTGTACGGAACTTTTTCAATATCCGAAACGAATTTGAAGACATTTCCGCCAGCTCCGCACGAGAAGCACTTAAAAATCTGTTTATCCGGTGAAACCCGCATGGATGGCGAGTGGTCATCGTGGAAGGGACAGACCCCTACATATTCCTTGCCTTTTTTATCGAGAGGAACATAACGTGAAATGATCTCGACAATATCGGCCTGATCGAGAATATTCTGATAATCCTGCTGCGAAACACGCACGGTCATTCCTCCTTTTTTTCTCTCTATCTTTTTATAAACGTAAATTCCCGTTTTATTTTCGCACTGGGAAAAATAAAGAAGGATTGAAGCTTTTTTCCTGCTTTTCCCGGGCAACGGTTTGTTGAAACAACGTTTCGCCCTGTAAGGAGAAGCTGATGAAATTGCTTCAATCCTGATATTTTCAGTAAATCTTTCGAGAAACAGCAAAAGCGACGGAATCAGTTCTGCTGTTTCATGAATGCTGAACAGTTTCTATTCCTTATTCAAAACGTGTGCGTTTTTCGATGTAGCTTTCCACTTCCGTTAAAGGAATGCGGACCTGTTCCATAGAATCACGTTCACGGATTGTAACGCAGCCATCATTTTCTGTTTCAAAGTCAATTGTGATACAGAACGGAGTACCGATTGCATCCTGACGACGGTAACGTTTACCAATGGACTGTGCATCATCGTAAGTTACGCTGAATGCTTTGCTTAACTGACGGGTCAGATCCATAGCAGGGTCAGCCAGTTTCTTGCTCAATGGCAGTACCGCAGCTTTATAAGGAGCCAGATACGGATGTAAACGCAGTACGGTACGGGTGTCTTTTTCGCTGATGACTTCTTCTTCAAGAGCCTGGGACATAACCGCAAGGATTAAACGTTCAACACCGACAGATGGTTCGATGACGTAAGGAATGTATTTTTCGTTCGTTTCCTGATCAAAATATTCAAGAGACTGTTTGGAAACATTCTGGTGAGCAGTTAAGTCAAAGTCTGTACGGTCTGCAACACCCCAGAGTTCGCCCCATCCGATCGGGTCTCCGAATAAGTATTCAATATCAGTAGTTGCATTGGAATAATGCGCTAATTCTTCCTGTTCGTGTGCTCTTAAGCGCAGACGGTCTTTCTGAAGACCTAAGTCATACAGGAACTGTTCGCACATGCCTTCGAGTTTTTTGAACCATTCAAGGTCAGTACCCGGTTTGCAGAAGAATTCAAGTTCCATCTGTTCGAATTCACGGGTCCGGAAAATAAAGTTACCCGGAGTGATTTCGTTACGGAAGGATTTACCGATCTGGCCAACGCCGAATGGCAGTTTGCGACGCATTGTACGCTGTACGTTCTTGAAGTTGACGAAAATACCCTGTGCTGTTTCAGGACGCAGGTAGATTTCGTTTTTTGCATCTTCGGTAACACCCTGGAAAGTTTTGAACATCAGGTTGAACTGACGGATTGGAGTGAAGTTTTTCTTACCACAGTTCGGGCAGACGATATCGTGTTCATCGATATAGGTTTCCATTTCCTTGTTCGTCCAGCCGGCCGGGCTAACTTCACCGTTTGTTGCATCTTCAATTAAAGTATCAGCACGGAAACGTGTTTTACATTCCTTGCAGTCCATCAGAGGGTCGGAGAATCCGCCGACGTGTCCGGAAGCTACCCATACGTTCGGATTCATCAGGATGGCAGACTGAATACCGACGTTTTCAGGCTGTTCAGTAATAAAACGTTTCCACCATGCATTTTTAATATTATTTTTCAGTTCGATTCCTAATGGTCCGAAATCCCATGTATTGGCAAGACCGCCGTAGATTTCAGAACCCTGGTAAACGAAACCGTAGTTTTTCATATGTGCGACAATGTCATTGAAACTTAAATAACTCATATTTCTCTCCTGTCCATTCTGTTTACATTGAAAATTCCGACAATATTAAAGTATAAAGCCTCTTACAAGCCTATTAAAATTCGATCCGTTTCAATCGAATTCATCACGAGTCAGTATGGCCCTTCACCACACTGACCGAATCTTGTCAATTGCTAATTCTATCACGATTCTTTTTTTCTTTCATTAGCTTTCAAACTTTTCGGTTTTCATGTATTGAGAATCCCGATTCTGGTTAAAAATCACGAAAATTTCTGCCTAAATGGTCTCTTTTTTCTCGTTGAGATGCAATGGACACTCCGTCATTTCTCTACTATATTTATTATTCCCTGATTTGTCATTTTTACTGAAGCGTCTCAGACATGATGACTACTTCAGAAAAAGCCAAAAAAAGCGGAATCACGAATGATTCGCAATTCCGCCTCTGTGCAGAAATTCTAATTATTCTACGTGATCTCTTTGTTCTGTTTTCTGCTCCTCATCAATCAGAATCGCAATCGTTTTGTCATCGTGACCTTGCAGATTTTCAATACAGTTGGCTAGCCATTCATGCGGATTTTCCGGAGCAGTCTGATTCAGATTAAATAAAGCTTCAATGAGTTCCTTATCACCGGAAACCTGAGGGTCTTTTTCTTCCGGATTGAGATAGATGAGCTGGTCAAATACGCCATCTGTAGCCGCAATGACGGAAGTAACCGGATCTTCGGCATTATCCATCACAAAGAAATTCCAGGCGAACTGGTCGCTGATCGGGCTGACGCGTGAAGACGTCTTCAGATGCGTAATCATGATCCCGAAGCGGTCTGATTTGCACTGGAAAAGAATTCCTCCGTCTCCTGCAATACCGCCAATGAGTTTACCGTGCGCAAATAAGGCAATAATTAAAGTGGTCTGGCAGTCAAATAACGGGATGTTAACCTTTTCGAGGTTTTCCTGCAGATAGTGTTCCGCAAAGACGAACGCTTCACGGACAAGCTGTTCGAGTTCTTCGGTTTCCATTCCTTCATTGAGCGTTTCTTCTAGGAACAGACTGGCTGCCTGGGAGACGAGTGCGGAAGCAATCTCACTTTTTGAGAAGGTCCAGTCCGATTTCAAAGAGACACCATCGCAGAGAATCAGTCCCTGATACCCTTTTGTATCGAATACCCGTACAGCATCCTGATTGGGCACATCATACTGTTTATGCAGGCTGCCCTGTAAAGAGATTGTATCGATCATCATATTTTCCCTTTCTGCGTTAAATGAAAACCTGGCTGATGACAGATAAGCGAACCTTAACTGTCCGAACAGATTTCGTACTGAATCTATTATTAACGATTTTTGTAAAAATGGAATAGAAAACGCTTTAATCTGTCTTTCCTTTTTTTCTATGATTTCTTCTCCTCTGTTTCTGTTAGATACCTCAGACATTATTTTCTCGTCATACTAAAATGAAAACACTCATTATAATTTTCATTTTTTACGCATTTATTTACATTTTCTTTCCGAATTTCATCTGATTCCCTTTTTTTAGTCTAGGATGCTTGCCCCTTTTTCGAATCGTGTATAAGATGCAAAAAAATACAGATAGAGGTTGCGTCAATGACCATCTGAAAAGAAGTCGGCAGACATCTGACTTTTCTTTTGAGCAAAGACGCCGAACTTAAATGGCAGGCATGCCATTTGGGTGGGTCACCGGATAAGATCCTGTGAACTGTCTGCATCGTAGTGCAGGAGGGCTATCGTTCGAATTGAAATTCTTTTCGGCAAGATAGTGTTCTATCTTGCCTATTTTTTCGGAGGTTTTTTATGAAAGATTCATTGACCGTTCGTGAACACGAAATCCTGATCAGTGACACACCAGTCACTGAAATTGCCAGAAAGTGTTCAACGCCCCTTTATATTTACGACCTTCCGGCACTGAAGGCCCGCATGGAGGAATTCCGCGACAGTTTTGTCAGCGACAGACTGAAAACACGGGTAATCTATGCATCCAAGGCATTCTCCTGTATTGCCATGAACCAGTTATGTGCGGAATACGGATTCTCGCTTGATGTGGTCAGCGGGGGCGAACTCCATACCGCAAAACAGTCCGGTTTTGATCTGGGCAAAGTTTACTTCCATGGCAACAACAAGTCGATTGATGAGCTGCTTATGGCGATTAATCTTGGTGTCGGCACGATTATTGTCGACAACCTGCTGGAAGCTGAACTTCTCGCCTGCCTCGCCAAAGACTGCGACCACACCATTCATACTCTGCTGAGAATTAATCCGGGCATTGAAGCCCATACCCATAAATATATTCAGACAGCTTATATCGATTCCAAATTCGGGATCTCGATTTTAAAAGTGAATGAAATCCGCACACTGATTGAAACCCTCACTACCAATCCCCATCTGAAGTTTGATGGCTTCCACGCTCATATCGGATCGCAGATTTTCGGAATGGATGCATTCCTTGCTGAAATCGATAAAGTCTGCCAGTTCGTCCGTGATTTTGAAGACGAGACCGGCATTCAGATTTCTACACTCGATTTTGGGGGCGGGTTTGGAATCCGCTACACCGAACAGGATCATCCTGTGCCGATCCCGGAAGTGTGTCAGGCAATTGTAAGAGAAGCTGAAGAACAGATTGCCCGCCTTAACCTTTCCGTTAATGAAATCTGTATTGAACCGGGTCGTTCGATTGTTGGAGAAGCTGGCTACCAGCTCTATACCATCGGCTTTTGCAAGCAGACGCAGAACAAGAAATACATTTTCATTGACGGAGGAATGACCGACAACATCCGTCCGGCGCTCTACCAGGCCGAATATGAATTCGACGTTGCGACAAATGCGGATGCTCCAAAAAACGAGATCGTCTGCATCGCCGGCAAGTGCTGCGAAAGCGGGGATCTGCTTGCCGAAAGCTATTCGCTCCAGCCATGCCATCAGGGGGATCTGCTTCTCGTGCACAGCACCGGAGCCTACGGTTATTCCATGGCAAGCAACTACAACAAGCTCCCTATACCGGGTGTTGTCTTTGTCGATCACGATGAAATTGACTGGGTCATCAAACCTCAGGGTCTCGATGATCTGATTGCGCGTGAGTGTCCGCTGAAAAAATAACAAAACAATTCTGCAGAACTTCGTACAGTTTCTACGCTATAGATAGATGTTAAAAGAGAAAAACGATTGGAGAACATCATGAAAATTCAGGTCACTAAATATCATGGTCTGGGCAATGACTTTATCATACTGCCCTACGAAACCTTTATTTCCCTATCCGATCCGACTGACTTTATTCTGAAAGTCTGTGACCGTCATACCGGAATCGGAGCAGATGGTCTGATCGCCGTCAAAACTGATCCGTTTGAAATGGTCTACTACAATCAGGATGGAACCCGGGCACCGATGTGCGGCAACGGCATCCGCTGCTTTGCGGCATACTGCGTCGATGAAAAACTCCCTATTCCCGAACCATTCGCCGTTCAGACACTTGCCGGAGAGAAAATCATCACCGTGAAGGAAACGGATCCATATCTGTTTCAGGTCAACATGGGCAGCCCGCTCTGGAAACCGGAAGAAATCGGACTGAAGACACCGGTATTCGGAGACGCTTTCCTCTATGAGGATAAAAGCTATCCGCTCTATACCTTCTTTATGTCGACTGTTCACACCGTAACGTTTGTCAAAGATGCCTTCCACGGCAATGAAACGGTCGGACGTATGATCTGTCACGATGCCCGCTTCCCGGAACAGACCAATGTCGACTTTACTGAAGTTGTCTCTCCGACTCATTTACGTATGCAGACGTACGAACGCGGATGCGGAATGACACTTGCCTGCGGGACAGGAGCCTGTGCTTCAGCCGTCATTGCCAACTACTTCGGCTTAGTCGAAAACAAAGTGGATGTCGAACTGGTTAAAGGACATCTAGAAATTGAACTTCTAAAAGAGGGAGACAACATGCAGGTACTGATGACCGGTCCTGCCAACCGAATTTTAAAAGGAGAATTTGATTATGACTAATTTACCAAAAGGTTCAATCGTCGCTTTAATTACGCCTTTCCATGAAGATGGAACGGTTAATTTCAAAAAGCTCAAAGAGCTGATTGAATGGCATATTGCCCACAAAACAGACGGAATTCTCGTTTTAGGAACAACCGGTGAATCTTCCACCATGAGCCATGAAGAAGACGATGCCGTTGTTGCATGTGCCATTGCGACTGCCGATCACCGCATTCCGATTATTGTCGGTGCCGGCTCCAACTGCACGCAGACTCAGCTCGAAAAATCTCTGAAATACCAGAACATGGGTGCGGATGGTGTGCTGCTCATCTCCCCTTACTACAACAAAGCCAATGATGAAGGAATGATCCGCCATTTCACAACTGTTGCCGATGCGGTCAATATCCCGATTATCCTCTACAACATTCCGGGTAGAACCGGATGCACGATTTCGCTCAATGCCCTCAAAGTACTCAGTCAACATCCGATGATTCAGGGGATCAAGGAAGCAAGCGGCAATATGTCCTATGCGACGGATGTTGCAAAACTGCTCAATGAAGATTTTGTGATGTATTCCGGAAACGACGACATTATCGTGCCGATGATGGCTCTCGGATCAAGCGGTGTGATTTCCGTGCTCGCGGATGTTCTGCCGGAAGTCACTCATGAAATGACGACGAGCTGTCTGAACGGCGATTTTGCGACCGCCCGTGATCTCCAGCTCAAACACCTTGATTTAATCCATGATCTCTTCATCGAAGTAAACCCGATCCCGGTTAAGGAAGCGATGAATATGATGGGTATGGAAGTTGGCAAGTACCGTCTGCCTTTATATGAAATGACCGATGAGCATAAAGCAAAACTCTATCAGACACTGAAAGCAGAAGGGTTAGCACAATGAATATCGTCATCATCGGAAAAGGAAAAATGGGTGCGCTGATCGCAAAAACTGCAACAGATCAGGGCATCACGGTTTTAGGCAATGCGGATACATTCGATCCGGCTGTGCTCGAAAACAGTCTCGATCAAGTTGATGTCATTCTCGACTTCTCCCATCCGAATAACCTCGACTGGTTATTAAAGACAATCGGCAATCGTTCTATCGCACTCGTCGAAGGAACAACCGGCTATACAGATGAACAGAAAGCACAGCTTGCGGATTTTG
>JBJEFF010000046.1:0-15491 GCA_051873775.1 Allobaculum sp.
GTCGTTATCGATCAGCTTGATTCATAGATAATCCCACACGATTTTCCATAGAGCCCTAAAAAGAGTTTCAGTTCGTCTACTGTAGTCAGCTTTCAATCGCATCCGGGGCAAGTCTGGTCGTCTGGCGGTTGATGATATAACACGGCAGAACGATCCACATCGGGGCAAGGTTCTCGTTACGCTTCCAGGCATCATGCAGCATGCGCATACCGGTTGATCCGATTTCATAAGTCGGCACAAAAACAGTGGTCAGAGGCGGGAAGGTGTAGTTTGTCTCATCAATATTGTCAAAACCGATAATGGAGAGTTCTTCCGGAATTTTGATTCCTGCTTCATGGCAGGCGCGCAGTGCACCAATCGCAATCGGGTCACTTGCCGCAAAAATGGCGGTCGGCATATTTCCCGACGAAATGATGTCTTTCATCATTTCATAGCCGGACTCACGGGAGAACTGACCAAGACGGATCCACGGTTCTGTTTCGATATTGGCTTCGCCGGCAAAACGTTTGAAATACTTGAGACGGTCATCGTGATACACTTCGTCATCGACTTTTTCCACACCGCCGAGATAGCCGATTTTCTGATGACCTTCGGCAACAAAGTGATCAATGACAAGCTGGAGCGCACCGCGGAAATCAGGCGCAATAAAGCAGGATGTGATCGGATCGAGTTTCATGTCCAGGAAAATGATGTTCGGACAGATTTTTGTCAGTATTTCACGAGCTTCATCAGAGTACTTACCAATGCAGACAGTACCATCGACTTTTTCAAGTTTCTTGGCAAGCTCAACGTCGGAGGCAAAGCAGCGGATTGTGGAAATTTTATGATGATAACAGTAGTTTTCCACGCCCTGACGTATGGAGAGATAGTAGGGGTCCTGTGCTTCTGCTTCGGCAGAGATCCACTGAACAATACCCACAACCATACTCGAAATTGCGACTTTCTTTTTCTTTTTTACATACCCTAAAGTCTCGGCAGCCTCAAGGACCTTATCGCGTGTCGATTGCGGGACAGAGAGGGTCAGATCATTATTGAGAATGCGGGAAACACTCGCGCTCGACACGCCCGCGAGGTTCGCCACGTCTTTTAAAGTAGCCATAGTATCTTCCTTTCTTTCAATTTACTCGATTATTCGTAAAAAGGGGAAAACAAAGTAAAGAAAAATTTAAAATTTAGTAAAACTCCTTTTAAAACTAAAATAATTTAGTAAAATATTGCTTGTAAAGAGATAATTTACTACAATAGATGCATGAAAGCGTTTTAAAAAGGAGATAAACGTTATGTTAGCAAGTCAGTTAAGAAACGAGATCGCCGAAGGTAAAAAAGACGAACGCCTGCTTTTACTTTACGGTAAAAACCTCGAATCTCAAAGAAATCGTTATATCAGCAGTATCGACAAATTCATCGAACTTTACGGCGACAAGGAAATTTCAATCATTTCTGTTCCCGGCCGTTCCGAAGTCATCGGTAACCACACCGACCACCAGCATGGTGAAGTTCTTGCTACATCCATTAACCTGGATATCATTGCCGTTGTCAGCCCCCGTGAAGACGGTGTCGTCAAAGTAGTAAGTGATGACTATGACATTCCGGCTATCGATTTAAGTGATTTAACCGTACACGAATCCGAAAAGGAATCCAGCCAGGCACTCATTCGCGGTGTTGCCGCAAAAATTGCCGAGAATGGCGGTAAGATCGGCGGTTTTGATGGTTTCATGACCAGTGATGTTCTGCAGGGAAGCGGTCTTTCCTCTTCCGCTGCATTCGAAGTCATGATCGGAAACATCTTCTCCGATTTATATAATGAAGGAAAACTTGATCCGGTTGAACTCGCAAAAATCGGACAGTATGCCGAAAACGTGTTCTTCGGCAAACCATGCGGTCTGATGGACCAGTGTGCATGTTCGGTTGGCGGTCTGATTCATATTGATTTTGCGGATCCGGTCAATCCTTTCGTTGAAAAAGTGGATGTCAACTTCGGTGATTTCGATACTTCGTTATGCATTACCGATGTTCACGCATCTCATGCCGATTTAACTCAGGATTACGCAGATATTCCTTATGAATTAAAAGAAATCGATGAATACTTTGATCAGGAATTCCTGCGCAATGTCAGTGAAGAGGAATTCTATGAACGTCTTGTGGAAGTCAGAAATGCGATCAAAAACGACCGTGCTCTGCTTCGTGCAATGCATGTCTATGAAGAAAATAAACGTGTCCGCAAAGCCGTTGTCGCATTACGGGACAATGATTTAGCAGGTTTTGAAGAACAGCTGCTTGCTTCCGGAAACTCTTCCTATAAATATCTGCAGAACATTTACAGCCCGGCTGATTTCAGAAACCAGGCTGTATCCCTCGCATTATTCCTGAGTGAAAAAGTGCTCAACGGAAGAGGTGCTCACCGTGTTCACGGCGGCGGTTTTGCTGGAACCATTCAGGCTTTCGTACCGAATGATCTGGTTGAAGCATACCGTCAGGAAATGGATCAGGTATTCGGCGAAGGTGCATGTTACGTTCTTCAGATCCGTCCTTACGGCGGTTTTGAAGTCTTTGCGCTTGAGGCATAGACTGAATCTGATCTTAGCACTTTTCTGAATCGCGGAAAGTGTTCCTCAGAAATCTGTGAATTTATTCGCATATATAAACATTTATTTGTTCCTTTTTGATCGCTTGATTTTTGGTTCAGCAGCACGAATGACAATTAAATGTTTTCCTTTTTCGCAATCCTCCTCGAAGACTCTCGCAAGAGAGTTTTTCTTTTGAGAATAAATCGTCTGGATTTACGGAGAATAATTCTATTGCAGAACCCGCAGGACAGTGCGATGTGACTTCAGTCAGTTTAACTGAACCGCAAATTCTGGTAATCTAATACCGGATTCAAGGAATCAGCAACGGACGTTTATCCCGTTTAATAAATGAACGACAACGATGATCAGAATAGAACCAGAATGGAATCATAAGACAAGAAGGAGACTCGAACATGAAGACGATGTTATTTGATCTCGACGGCACAATGTATCGCGGACCGCAGCCTATCGAAGCGGGAATCCGTGCCGTAAATTTCTGTGCCGAGCACAATATTCCTTATTTATTCCTGACGAATAATTCCATGCGTACTCCGCAGGAAAACGCAAAACATATGATCGACATGGGGTATGACAATGTTCATCCTGAAGACTTTGTCAATTCTGCCATGGCAGCTGCCGACTATGCAGCAAAGCTCGATCCGTCCAAGCGCAAAGCGTGGATGATCGGTCAGAACGGCATGCGCCAGGCGCTGCTGGATGAAGGATTTGAAATCACCGATGATCATCCGGACTATGTGTTCATCGGACTTGATAAAACGGCAGACTATGCCGCCTATTCCAAAGCCCTTGCGATGCTGCTTGAAGGGGCAGTCCTGATCGGAACCAACCATGACCGTATTCTTGCCAAACCGGGTGGTTTTGAAGTGGGCAACGGTTCGATCGTTACTCTTTTTGAATATGCGACCGGCAAACCTTCTCCGAAAATTGGCAAACCGGACCTGCCAATTCTGCTGACAGCACTGAAAAAAGCAGGCATATCGAAGGAAGATGCGATAATTATCGGCGATAATCTGGAAACTGACGTCGCTCTTGGCTATAATAATCAAGTTCAGACAGTCTTTGTTCAGAGTGGCGTTCACCACGAAGAGGATATCGAACGGCTGCAGATCTATCCGGATCTGACGGTTGCCTCACTGGACGATGTCGACTTTCTGGCACTCGCAACTGCGTAAACAATGAATTTGTGATACCATCCATGAATATAAAGAAAGAGTGAATTATGGAGAACTTGTTTAATATCTTACTGATGATTGATGCAGGCCTGATGATTATTCTTGTCCTGTTACAGAGTGGAAAATCCGACGGTCTGTCTGCCGCATTTACCGGCAGTGGTGACCTGAACCTGTTTGCCGTTCAGAAAGAAAGAGGTCCGGAAAAAATTATTTCCCGGATGACCTTAGCCTGCGGCATTATTTTCTTCGCTCTCGTCATTGCATTAGAGGTCATTTAACTTTTCGGGCCATTGAGGCCCTTTTTCTTTGCTAAAGGAGGAATATAGAACTATGAAAGATAAAATACTCGCCCTCCTCAAAACCAATAAAAAAATGTTACCCGGCGAAATCGCCCGCAAGCTGCACATTAAGTCCGGCCTGGAAATGAAAGAACTAGGAGTAACATTAAACGAATTAGAAGATGAACGTTTAATTTATAACGATCACGAAAAATACGTTTTAATTGATGGAGAGGAATGGTTTGTCGGAAAAGCACGTGATATTACCCCGAACGAATATGCGGTAATGAATCACGATAAAAAAGTTTATGTTTTAAAATCAAACACACGTATGCTGATGGACCGTGACGAAGTCCTGATTCATACCGAAAACTACAAAAGTACCGTTGTGCATATTTACGAACGGGGAATTACCAATATTGTCGGTACGTTTGTTAAAGTCGGAAACCGTCTCAAATTCCACAGTGATGTTGACCTGCATACGTCTTTTAAAGTCGTTAACCAGGATGCCTACTCTTTACGCCGCGGCATGAAAGCTGTCGTTAAAGTTGTAGAATACAAAGCACCGCTTGTTGTTAAGATCGTTGAAATTCTCGGTCAGGAAGATGAAGCAGGTGTCGATGTAACCGCAATTCTTTCTCAGAACGAAGTCCGTCAGGAATTTGCCAAGAAAGTCCGCAAAGCAACGGATCTGATTCCTGAACGCGTCCATAAAAAAGAAATGGAAGGCAGACATGATCTGCGCAGCCTTCAGACCGTCACAATTGACGGTGAAACGACTAAAGACTTTGACGATGCCGTTTCTGTTGAAAAGCTCGAAAACGGTGGCTGGAAACTGTATGTCCACATTGCTGATGTCAGTCATTATGTCAAGGAAGGCGATGCGATTGATGAAGAAGCCTATAAACGCGGTACATCCATCTATGTGGCTGACCGTGTCGTACCAATGCTGCCTTTTGCGCTCTCTAACGGAATCTGTTCTCTGAATCCGGGTGTGGATCGTCTGACTCTGACCTGTGAGATGGATTTTGATCCGAATGGTAACCGCACAGGCTATCAGATCTACGATTCTGTCATCCGTTCCGATGCACGCTGCACCTATGGTAACGTGAACGATTATCTCGATGATCCGAAGTCCGTCCCGGAATACGAGGCATTCGGAAAAATGCTTACAGATTTCTCCGATCTTGCTAAAAAGATGCATGAAAGAACAATCGACAGAGGTCATATCGAATTCGAAACACAGGAACCTTGTTTCGTTCTCGATGAAACCGGTATGCCGGTTGATGTAAAAGTTAAGGAACGTGGCTGGTCCGAACAGATGATCGAAGAAGCGATGATTGCCGCAAACGTAGCCGTTGCTCATGAGCTCGAAGCTAAGCAGTTCCCGGGTATGTTCCGTGTGCATGAAGATCCGGATCCGGAAAAACTGCAGTCTGTACTGTCTCTTGCCCGCATTCTGCACTTACCTTGCGACATTAATCCGGATGACTGCGAGCCGAAAGATATCGCCCGCTTCCTTGATTCCATTGAAGATGACGATACCAAGGAAATTCTTTCCGCAGTGGCTCTGCGTTCTATGCAGAAAGCTCGTTACTGCGAAAAGAACCTTGGTCACTATGGCTTAGCTCTTGATGAGTACTGTCATTTCACCTCACCGATCCGCCGTTATCCGGACCTGCTGATTCACCGCATGATCCGTCGTCATATTCTCGAAAAGAAAAACGACGAAAAATCACTGGAACGCGACGAAAAACGGATGGAAAAATCCGCCCTGCATCTGTCTGAAAAAGAACGCGATGCGGTCACGATTGAACGTGCTGTTGATGATCTTGAATCCGCTAAATTCATGCAGAACAAAGTCGGCAATGTTTACGATGGTGTAATTACCGGCGTAACAAGCTTCGGTTTCTTTGTTGGTCTTGACAATACCATCGAAGGTTTAGTACCGCTGCGCAATATGACGGATGATTTCTATAACTACGATCCCGAAACAATGACTTTAACCGGCGAGTCAAACGGAAAGAGCTTCTCGCTTGGCGGCAAGGTCAGAATCAAAGTCAGCGACGTTGATATTCCGAAACGTCAGATCACATTTGAATATCTGGACAATGTAAAATAACGATTTTTTGAAATTCTGTAAATCTGATTCACAGACCGTCTAAAACGGTCGGAATCAGTTTTTTTCGTATTCGGACCGCAACAAAGTGAATTTAGGAAACAGAATTGAAAAACATGATTCGATTAGAATTTAATGCAATACACACTGTGCAACATAACCGGACAAATGAATTAAATCTATACCATTTCTGTTGAAAATAGCCGTCGGATAAACTTAAATAAGATTAAAAATATATTAAAAATCAGACATTTTGACGTATTTTTATGAACATGATTCATATTCCGGTAAGGAACCAAATACGCATCGTTTTGAAACCGGTTTGATTCCGGAAAAACAAAATTGAAAGATAAGGATGAATCTGAAGCAATTTTGCGGTAAAATCATCTATGCACATTTGCAAGTAGTAAGGAATTGAAAGCAGGGAATCTTGAAGGAAGTTCCAATTCCACTTTGTCCCCGACAAAGATATCCTGCCTGTAAAAATGAAAAAATGGATGCAATTATCAATTTGTTCACTGTTTGCTTCTGCAATGGCTTTTTCAAATGCAACTCCTCTGTTTGCCCAGCAGACAGACTTCAGCGAACAGACAGTTGAAGAATCTTCCCGTGTTGATGGAATTGAAATCGTTCCTTTTAAAATCCTCGGCGAAGATGATCGGACACAAGTTAGCGACGTAACCCAAGCACCTTACAATACTCTGGCCAAAATACTGATCACATTTAACAACGGAACTGTTTCCCGGACTTACTTTAGTTCCGGTTTCCTGATTGATGATTCGAATATTCTGACAGCCGGCCATTCCGTGTTTGATCCGGATTATGGTCAGGTAACCCGAATCCAGATCGCAATCGGGGGCGGCGACAAGACGAAGCCTGTCGCAACCTATGAACTCGGACCGGAAGCAATTCATGTCAATCCGGCTTATGCAGCGGACAATAACCAGCATGGTGAAGACTTCGGTCTGATTCATCTCGACAAACCAGTTACCGGAATCACCAAATTCTTTAAACTGGCGGATGAAGCAACGATAAATTCTCTGATCGGAAACACCACAAAAGTTGAATTAGCCGGTTATACCAACCATGATGCTTCAAAAATTGACTCTCTTGTCCCATGGACGGCAACCGGTAATTTAGTTTCCGGTGTTCAGAATGAACCGAAAATGGTTCTGCACAACATCGATACCCAGTCCGGACAGAGCGGATCTCCGATCTTTATTGAAAAAGATGGCGAATATCAGGTCGTAGCCATTCATATCAATGCGTTAACCAACTATGAAGCGAACGGCGCTTTAAAGATTAACCCTTCCGTAATCAGTCTGATCCGTGCCGTAAACCCGACCCAGCAAGTCGAGAAGGCCGTTTACCGTGCTTACAACCCGAACAGCGGTGAACACTTCTTTACTCCGGATTACACCGAATTCCGTTACATCACCAGCATCGGCTGGAATGATGAAGGAATTGCCTGGATGACAGAAGACGAAACCAAAGGTGAACCTCTCTATCGTCTTTACAATCCGAACAGCGGTCTGCACCACTACACAAGTGATACAGTTGAACGCGATGCGCTTGTTGAACTTGGTTGGAATGATGAAGATGTTGCCTGGTATGCATCAATAAAACCGACAGATACCGCGGTTTATCGTCTCTATAACCAGTATGACGGCCAGCACCACTACACCACGGATGTGAATGAAAAGAACACATTAGTCTCCCTTGGCTGGGATGATGAAGGGGTAGGTTACCGTACAGCACCAGTTCCGACAAAGTAGAACAAATTTATAACCAGTAACTTAAGATGCCGATCTCCAACGGCATCTTTTTTTCTGCCTGGAGTCAGTGGTAAGAAAAGCATAAGGAAACTATTCACTCTGAGACTGCGGATGTCTGATACAATTTGTTCAGGTTTTTATGTACTTTATAGAGTTCTTACAAACCTTTTAAACTCTATGAAGTGAATTAGACGCTCTTTGCGGAGCGTAGAAAGATATTTACTATGAATAAATCTATTCTGGAAACTTCCTTGCGCGCTTATCAGTCCGGAAAGGACCTTGCGCAGTATTTTGAAAAAGTCGATCCTGATTTCGTAAAGCCGCTTGATCATTCTCTGGAGAGTCAGTTCGAAATCGAACTTCTTTCCTATCTGCTTTATTTAAGCGAAACTTTAGGCAGGATCACTTTTGCGCGAGCAGAATATATTAATGCTCTTTTCGGTACCGACTATGAAGCTGCAGATCTGATGGAACTTTCACGGCGTCTTGGTCTGCATGACAGCGATTTTTCCTCACTTGTCCCGTTAATCCTTAAAGCAGCTGCTCGTGTCGACCAGGTAGAGGAATCCCTTCTTGTTCCGTATGCGGATCAGATCATTCAGATCTTTACCGTGATCGGCGAAAATGCGGAGCTTTATGGCAATGAGCAGAATGCGCTTGAAGATCTTGACCGTCAGATTTATCTGATGTCCCTGCAGAACTGGGCGCATGATCAGCGTCCGGTCTATTCAAGAGGAATGCGGATGCATAGTCCGGTAAGTGATAAATCTTCAAAATCGGATCCGAACGGATCAAGACTGCCGCAGACTCCGGGCAAGCAGAACGAGAAGAAAGAGGAAGAAGTGAAAGAGCCGGAAAAGCTAGAAGACTTACTGGCTGAGCTGAACTCTCTGACCGGTCTGACAAGTGTTAAAGAAGACGTGAACAGCCTGATCAATCTGCTCAAAATCCGCAAAATCCGCAAGGAACGCAACATGAAGGATATTCCGGTTTCCATGCATCTTGTCTTCACCGGCAATCCGGGCACCGGCAAAACAACGGTTGCCCGTCTTCTTGCCCGAATTTATCATTCCCTCGGTGCCTTATCGAAAGGTCAGCTGATTGAAGTAGACCGCTCGGAACTCGTAGGGGGCTACGTTGGTCAGACGGCGTTAAAAACGCAGGAAGTGACGAACTCCGCACTTGGCGGTGTTCTGTTTATCGATGAAGCGTATGCGCTGACGGCAGGCAAGGATAAACAGGATTTCGGTTATGAAGCGGTGGACACGCTCCTTGTCGAAATGGAAAACCACCGTGATGATCTTGCGGTCATCGTTGCCGGATATCCTAAGCCGATGAAAGAGTTTCTGAGTTCCAATCCGGGTCTGAAATCCCGTTTTAACAAATTCATTGATTTCCCGGATTATTCTCCGGATGAACTTTTTGAAATCTTTGAAGGCATGTGCACGAAGAACGGCTATCTGCTCAGTGAAGACGCAAAAGCCAAGGCCAAAACCATCTTTACGGATTTATACGAAAACCGTGACGAAAACTTTGCGAACGGACGCAGTGTGCGTAATTTCTTTGAAAAAGTCATGGTAGCCCAGGCAAACCGTCTTGCAGCACAGGATGAAATCAGCGATGAACAGCTGCAGACTCTCGAAGAGCAGGATCTGCCGGAAGATTTTCTGAAGATCACGGCTCATCTTGAAGAGGATGAACCGGACGTGGCGACTCAGCTGAATGAACAGGTAGCTGCTTATCAGAAAGCTATGGAACAGGCAAAACTCATTCAGAGTGGTAAACTACCTGTTACAGAAGAGTTAAAAGAAGAACTCTCGAGATCGGATGAAAAGACAGAAGATAATCAGGAGTAAGGGAAGGATAGAAGGGAAGATGGGACATGAATGAACAGTACGCACCCGTAAAACTCGATCACTTTGACGAAATTGCAGCGCTGCTCAGTGAAGATGTGCGCTGGTACTTTGTCTACGAAGCGATCATTACCGCAAAAGAATCTCTGAAAACCGGATACAGCCTTGAAAATGTACCGGATGAAAAAAAGGATCTTTACCACTACGGAGTCCGTATGTATTTTGCCCGTATCATCACCACTCATATTCTTGTCGGCCAACCCGTGGAAGTCAGCGAGAACTTTCTTGAAGAAGCGCTTGAATACTTTGCGGTTCATTCCCCTCAGAATCCGACCTATGAGCTGGCAAGCTACCTTGACTATCTGGAAACCTGGGGAAGCAGTCATCAGGACTGGACGGCACAGTCCCCGCAGGCTTTTGAAAATATCGATATCATTATTTCTCAGGAAACGATTTAGGAGTATACCGGTCATGAACCGGTGACCAAGAATACACGAAAGCTCTGAAGCTGCACTGTACAGTTTCAGAGCATTTTTTCTGCCGCAAATGAAACGAATGAAAAAAGATTGAAAAAATCTGACTTTTTTGAGGAATAAATACAGACGGAAATACAACTCATTTAAGATTGGACAAATGTTAAATAATACAGAAGTAGGCCAGGTTGGCCATTCAAGTGGCCAGTTTGGCCACAAATTTGAAAAGGGTTCTGCAAGAGCTTACAATGGAATCACGTTAAGGAAAGGAGTGGTTTTCATGAAAAGCAATGTTCAAGTATTCGCAGAAAAATTAAATAGAAAACCGGATCTTCTTTCCGTGCAGTGTCGGGCCAAAATTTAAAATCCGTCTTTTTAGGGCGGTAAACGGGGTCCGATTTTTTCTTGGTCAATAATAGGAGGAAAGTCTTATGGATGAAAAATTCAATAAAGTGTTCTGGGATGCATGTGCCAATGGTGATTTCGCAATGGCAGTTGGTCAGATCCGTTCCGGAGCCGATGTAAACTACGCAAATGGTGATGGAAGAACTGCTCTGATGCGCGCAGCTAAACGCGACCGCAAAGACATCGTTCAGCTCTTAATCGACAATGGCGCAGACGTGAATGCGACTGATAATTACGGCAAAACTGCATTAATGGGTGCTGCTAAAAAAGGCAACCGCACCATCTGCAAAGCCCTGATCGAAGCTGGTGCCGATGTCAATGCCAAAGATGACAACGGCAGAACTGCTCTGATGAGAGCTGCATTACTCGGTCAGGATCGTTGCATTCAGGTTCTGCTGGATGCCGGTGCTGATATCAACGCACAGGACGAAGTTGGCCGTTCCGCTCTGATGGAAGCCTGCATCGCCTTCAAACGTGACACCATCAACATGCTGCTCGACCGCAATGCGGATGTAAACTTATTCGATAATAACGGATGCACAGCCCTCATGAGAGCTGCATACGGCGGATATCCATCTCTGGTTGAAAAACTCTTAGTCTACGGTGCAGACAAAGACATGAAAGACAAACAGGGAAATACAGCACTTGAATATGTAAGAGAATACTGCAGAGCTCAGCTTGAGCCGATGCTGGCAGTATAAGAGAGGGACAGCATATGCGAGATTATAAAAGTAACGAAGTCCGTAACGTCAGCGTAGTCGGACATTCCGGAGCCGGAAAAACAAGTGTACTGGAAGCCATGCTTTACTACACTGACGCAACTGATCGTTTCGGTAAAACATCTGAAGGTTCAAGCTTAATTGACTTTGACCCTGAAGAAATTAAACGCGGTATTTCCATTTACACTTCCGTTGTTCCAATTGAATGGGATGACTGCAAGATCAACTTTATCGATACTCCGGGTTACCTGGACTTTACCGGTGAAAAACAGGCCGGCTTTGCAGCTGGTGACAACGTTCTGATCGTCGTGAATGCGAAAGACCCGATCGAACCAGGTACATCCCTTGCATTCAAAGAAGCAAAAGCAACTAAGAAACCGACAATCTTCTTTATCAACCATCTGGATGAAGAAAATACTTCTTTCGACGATGCTTATGCACAGCTTCATGAAACATTCGGTAAATCCGTTATTCCATTTGAAGTACCAATCATTGAAAATGGCAAATACGTCGGTACTGTAAACATCCTCAAAAACAAAGCATGGTATCATCACGGACCAAAAGCTTCTGATTCCGTAGCCCAGCCGATCCCTGAAGAAATGGCTGATGAAATCGCAATGTACAAAGATCAGATCGCCGAAGCAGTCGCAATGGGTGATGACGAACTGATGGAAAAATTCTTCTCCGGTGAAGAATTCACAGACGCAGAACTCACACGTGGTGTCCGCATCGGTGTCCGTTCCGGCGAAATCATTCCGGTATTCTCCGGTTCTGCAGTTGAATCCCGCGGAATCGGCCGTCTGATGGACTTAATCGTTACTTACTTCCCATCCTATTCCGAAAAAGGTCTGATTACTCTCCATACTCCGGAAGGCGAA
This sequence comes from Allobaculum sp., assembly GCA_051873775.1. Taxonomy (GTDB): domain Bacteria; phylum Bacillota_I; class Bacilli_A; order Erysipelotrichales; family Erysipelotrichaceae; genus Allobaculum. The sequence goes on from JBJEFF010000046.1 coordinate 12,261, forward strand.
GAAGTTGAACTTCTGACTGCTGAAGAAGAAACAATGACCGCTCAGGTTTTCAAGACAATCATGGACCCGTTCGTAGGACGTATCTCCTATGTCAAAGTTCTGTCCGGAACCTTAGCTTCTGATAGCCAGGTTGTTAACGGCAACAATGGCAAACCTGAAAAACTCGGTGCCCTCTATACAATCAAAGGCCGTTTCCAGACTGCTGCCGGTAAATTGTTTACAGGTGATATCGGTGCAATCTCCAAACTGCAATGCACCGGAACAAACGATACACTCTGCGCGAAAGGTACCCGTCTGATCTACGATCCGATCGTATTCGACGAACCATTATATGGCCAGGCTGTTGAACCGAAAACAAAGAACGATGAAGACCGTCTGTCTACTGGTCTGAACCGTATTTCTGAAGAAGACCCGACATTCCGCGTTGAAAACAACCCTGAAACAAAAGAAACAGTTATCTATGGCTTAGGTGACCAGCATCTTGATGTCATCGTCAACAAGCTGAAATCCAAATTCAAAGCTGAAGTTAACCTGAAAGATCCGAAGATCACTTACCGTGAAACCATCACCAAGACTGCAGTCGGTGAAGGCCGTCATAAGAAACAGTCCGGTGGTCATGGCCAGTTCGGTCATGTATTCGTAGAATTCGCACCAAATCCTGATTCCAACGAACTTGTATTCGAAGAAAAAGTATTCGGTGGTGCAGTTCCGAAACAGTACTTCCCGGCAGTTGAAAACGGCTTACGTGAAAACGCTCAGGTTGGTCCGCTTGCCGGCTACAAGATGGTTAACGTCAAGACTACACTGCTTGATGGTAAATATCATGATGTCGACTCTTCCGAAATGGCATTCAAACAGGCTGCCCGCTTAGCATTCAAAGATGCAATGACAAAGTGCCGTCCGATCCTGCTTGAACCAATCGTAAACATTACTGTCCGCGTTCCGGATGAATACACCGGAACAATCATCGGCGACCTGAACAAACGCCGTGGTGCCATCCTCGGTATGGAACCAGATGGTGACGAACAGGTGATCTCTGCTCAGGTTCCAATGATGGAAGTTTCCCGCTATGCGATCGACTTACGTTCCATGGCTCAGGGCTTAGGCTCCTACACAATCTCCATGGACCGTTATGATCCGGTACCAGACAACATTGCACAGCGCATTATTGCTCAGTCTCAGGAAAACAAATAACCAATCAGAGTTAATCTGAATCCATTCAAAACTGAAACGACGCTTCTCATACACATGGGAAACGTCGTTTTTGTCTGTATGTTCCAAGTGTTTTGCACAATACTCGCCGGATATGATGCGTCCGAATTTACGGTCTGTTGAAAGGGCAGTTCATGGTGATTCAGTCAAGAATGAAGAATGAGTATGGATAGATTGGTAAGAAGTGAGTACAATCGAAATGTTTGAATAAAAGGAGGTATAGTGTGTCGTCAATTCGATACTTTATTTCTTACTATAAACCGTATAAGAAGGTCTTCTTTCTCGACCTGTTCTGTGCATCGGTCATCTCTTTGATCGATGTCCTGTATCCGTTAATTCTGAATAACTTCACGGATACATTCCTGCACCAGTCTGTTCAGGTCATTCTTCACGGACTGCCATATATTGCCCTTGGCTTAATTGCAATGTATATCGTCATGGCCGTATGTCGTTACTACGTTACCTGTCAGGGGCATATTATGGGTGCTCAGATGGAAGCAGATATGCGCCGTGATCTGTTTGAACAGTATACGCGCCTGTCCTATGGCTTCTTTGACCGGAATAATACCGGAACCATGAGTTCAAGAATGGTAGCGGATCTCAATGATATTTCAGAGTTTGCACATCACGGACCGGAAAATATTTTTATTTCGCTGATCAAAATCATCGGATCCTTTGCGGTGATGTGTACTCTTTCCTGGCAGTTGTCTTTAGGTCTGATGGTTGTAACCGGCATTATGCTTGTCTTCTCCTGGCTTGAAAACAAGAAAATGCGTTCGGCATTTTTGGATAACCGCAGGACACTCGCCAATGTCAATGCGTCTCTGGTGGATTCGCTTGAAGGAATCCGTGTGGTACAGGCTTTTCATAATGAAGACGTGGAAAAAGATAAGTTCCGCCAGTCGAATCGCAGATTCCTTAAATCCAAAGAAAAAGCTTACCGGGTTATGGGGAGTTACTATACAGGCAACCACTTTTTCAGAGGCATGCTGTATACAACCGTTCTGATTCTTGGCGGATATCTCGTCACAAAAGGCGTTCTGCAGACCTATGAAATCGCGACCTTTGCGCTGTATGTCAATGTGTTTGTCAATCCGCTTGAAATCCTGATTGAATTCACGGAAATGTTCCAGAAGGCATTTACCGGATTTATGCGTTTTGAAGAAATCATGAAGGAAATCCCGGAAATCAAAGATGCGCCGGATGCCTACGATCTCGAAGAGGTACAAGGTGAAATCACTTTTGACCATGTCACCTTCCAGTATGAAAATGAAGCTCCGGTTCTGCAGGATGTATCCTTTACGGTACCGGCAGGAAAAAGTTACTCCTTAGCCGGTCCGAGCGGTTCCGGTAAAACGACAATCTGTTCTCTGATTCCGCGATTCTATGACGTGCAGCAGGGAAGTGTGAAGATTGACGGTCACGATGTCAAAAAGCTGACCCTTGAATCTTTACGTAATGCGATCGGCGTAGTCAGTCAGGATGTCTATCTCTTTGATGGAACGATTGAAGAAAACGTGCGTTATGGTAAATGGGATGCGAGTGAAGAAGAAATTCTGAATGCGATTGAAGCTGCAAACCTGAAAGATCTGATTGAAGAACTTCCGGATGGCATCTACACCCGAGTCGGTGAACGCGGAACCCGTCTTTCTGGTGGTCAGAAGCAGCGTATTGCGATTGCGAGACTTTTCCTGAAAGATCCCAAAATTCTGATCCTGGATGAAGCCACTTCAGCACTCGATAATGAAAGTGAATACCACATTCAGAAAGCCCTCAGAAAACTTGCGGAGAACCGTACCTGCATTACAATCGCTCATCGTCTGTCCACGATTGAAAACTCCGATCAGATTCTCGTCGTTGCCGAAGGTAACATTGCCGAAGCCGGAACACATAAAGAACTGCTTGAAAAAGGCGGCATTTATTTTTCCTATGTAAACCGGCAGTTCGGAGAATAGAAAAACTTAAGAGGCTATTGCACTTCGGGTGGGTAAACCCGACGAAAACACCCTTTGAACGGTT
>JBJEFF010000047.1:0-15274 GCA_051873775.1 Allobaculum sp.
GAAGAAATTTCTTTTGATGAGATTAAACATCTGATGGATTTGGATACGATCCATTCTAAAAAGATGGAAAAAATTCTTTCAGAGATTTATGCCAAGTTAACGCTCTACAACTTGTGTTCTCGAATACGAAATGCATTGGAGCAACGAAAGAAGAAAAAGAAGTATATTCATAAACTCGATTTTCGATTTCTCATAGACAGAGTCAGAGAAATCTTATTTAAAAAGAAAATTCCGAAAAACTTGGATGATCGAATACGGAAAAGGACGAAACCAGAGCGTCCGAATCGAGCGGACAAAAAGTGTTAAGGATAATAAACCAATCTTATTTGTACAGGCGTCAAAAAACGCTCTTTTCATCATGCTCAAAAGTCAATTTCTGAGTTCTCAAAATCAAATTTTCTTTCTCCCATACTAAATCTCTCTATGCGACTTCCACTTAGTGAATGAGAAAGTTCGTTAACTTAATGAGATTGATGACTAATATCAATAAAAGCACCTCCTTTAGAAAAATGTGTTTTCCGATGTCTGATTACATCAGAAAAGCGTGTGTAAATGCTATTAAGAAACTCAGAAAAATGTGTTATACCATATTCGACCACGAAGAAGGGAGTGATTACCTTGAAGCGAAATGCTATTCAAGATTTAATGCAATGGAAGTCCAGCGAAGAGCGCAAGCCGCTTGTCATGCGCGGCGCAAGACAGGTAGGCAAAACATGGCTGATGAAGGAGTTTGGACAGAACTACTATGATAGCTATGTCTACTTCAACTTTGAGGAGGAAGATGAACTGAAATCCATCTTTGAAGCAAACAAAAATCCTCATCGCATTATTGAGCTTCTGTCCATGATCGCCGGAGAGAAGATCCTGCCGGAGAAAACATTGGTTGTCTTTGACGAGATTCAGGAATGCCCGGAAGCTCTCAACACACTCAAGTATTTCAAGGAAAAAGCCAATGAATATCATGTCATTGCTGCCGGTAGCTTGCTTGGCACTCTGCTTGCAAAGCCTAAGTCTTATCCGGTTGGAATGGTCAATCTGCTTGATATATACCCTTTGACCTTCGATGAATTTCTGGATGCAACAGATCCGGCGTTGTTCTCTTACTACGAGAGCATCCAAAAGGAGCAGCAGATCGAGGAAATCTTCCATAACCGTTTGCTTGAGGCATATAACAACTACCTGATCATTGGCGGTATGCCCGAGTGCGTATCTTCGTGGGTGAAGCACAAGGATCCTGCTAAGGTTTCTCAGATTCAGCGAGAGCTTATCGAAATCTATGAGAATGACTTCTCCAAGCACAACGGAAAGGTGAACAGCGGACGCATCCTGATGGTGTTCCGCAGCATTGTTGCCCAGCTCGCAAAGCCTAACGAGAAGTTCATGTACGGAGCTGTCCGTGAAGGCGGCAGAGCGCGTGACTTTGAAGAGGCTATCGAATGGCTTGTTTCAGCCGGAATGCTCAACCGTGTCTACAATGTTTCCAAGATGGAGCATCCTCTTTCGGCATTTGACAAGCTCGATCAATTCAAGCTCTTTGTATTCGACACCGGACTGCTCAAGCACATGGCTGGCATAGACAACAGAGCTATCCTTTTGAAGAGCGATTATCAGTTTAAGGGACCGCTGACTGAAAACTATGTTTTGCAGCAGCTTCGCGGTCAATTTGAAGTTGAGCCGCGCTATTTCTCTGATAAGAACAGCGAGATTGACTTTGTGCTGCAATACGGTACTGAAATCATTCCCATTGAGGCTAAGGGCGGCGAAGATAAAACCGCGCCTTCCTTCAAAAAGTACATTGCAGACCATGAGCCGGATCACGCCATCCGCTTCTCAAAGCGCGGTTATCGTAAGGACGGATATATCACCAACCTTCCTTTGTATCTCGCACGAAAAACGAAAGCCCTTCTATGATGAAAGGGGCTTTACAGCCCCTTTTAGCTATATTTTTTCGTGCGAAAATGAAAAGAAGATTCTCCTTTTTCGCTTTGAATTGGGCGTATTGAAGGATGGCTAAAGCTGTTTTAGTCTTCCGCAACCGGCTCGGCTTCTTCATCTTTGAGCAAAAATCGCCAGTTGAATGAGCGGTTGATCCAGAATATAGCCGCAATGCACAGGACGATGAGAATAATCTCTTCGACAATACGAGGCAACTGCCATAAGTTTGTCCAGACAGAGCCGATATAGATCAATAAGAACATTTCGATGAAAACAACAGGGATGATCCAGTAATGCTTGAAAAGAAGGCCTTTTTGAAGCTGGAAGGTGAAAAAGGCAAACAAGATCATCATCGCAACCGCTTCAATCATGGCTAGCCATAAATTGCCGGCAGACCCAGTTGCCTGTTCGTTTGCGAAGAGGGAATTGAGGGCAATAAAGCCGATAAACACCGCTTCATAGCTGAATCCTTCCACAAACCCGAGGATGAGGGCATGAGAGGTGCGTTCGCGTTTAAACGAACGCCAGTAAAACATAAGGGTCAGCATAAGGATTGAAGCGCTGAACACTGCACAATAGGCAATCGCGAAATTGCTGGTATTGGACAGCAGCGTTTGAAACCATTCCTCATTGAAAAAGAGGGCTGGCAAAAGCATTCGTGAAAGCAACAAGGCAAGCACCATGACCACAGCGCCTTTTAAAGCGGGTTTCCAGCCGCCTTCCTGGACATAACAGTAGACGAGAATGGCAAGCAGGGGCAGAACGGCGCTCATGAAAACCAGAATGATTTGGGATAAGAGAAACATAAGAATGTCCTTTCAAATGCAGAAACACTCCTGAAACAACTGGAATGTGATAGATAGAGGCATATTTTTTTCTGTTTATGCAAAAACGTTTGTATTATAACATCTAGCATTTTGAAAAAAAATGAAAGGACGAACGCCATGAGAGCAATCATGGGGATTGGATTAGAAAGTGCAAGAGAAAAAAGGAGATATATAGCGACACAAACGAGTCAGAAGCAGAGCAAGCTTTCCCTGTTTGTTGGGGCTTTGTTTTGCACAATGTTATGGGGGATGGCGCCCTCGTTAATTAAAACAGGCTATTCCTTGATGAATGTTGTTGCGACCGGTTCAATCCTGCTTTATGCGGGGTGTCGATTTTTTTTGGCGGGCTGGATGGTTCTGGCTTTTGCCTCGATCCGGGAAAAACGGTTTCTTATGCCGGCAAGGAAGGACCTGAAAGCAATCCTTGTTCTGGCTTTTTTCCAGACTTTCGGTCAGTACTTGTTTTATTATCTCGGGGCAGCTCATGTATCCGGTATGATGGTCTCGGTTCTGTCGGGATCGAGCGCCTTAATGGCACTGATGATGTCGGCATGGCTTTTTCATTTGGAAAAAATGACAGTGCTCAAAGCGGGCGGTTGCATTTTGGGCTTTGTCGGGATTCTGGTTGCCAACTTCAATCAGGGAGGATTCACGTTTTCAGCAAGTGGGGAAGGAATGGTTCTCATTTCGCAGCTCAGCAGTGCGCTTTCTTCAATTTTGATACAGATTTTTTCCCGGAAATCCTCGCCGGTTCTGCTTTCCGGCTGGCAGTTCGTTCTTGGCGGACTTGGATTGATTGTTGCTGGATGTCTGCAGGGAGAACATGCGATTGCCTGGTCATTTGATGGGATTCTCGTTCTTTTGATGCTGGCATTTGTCTCCGCTGGCGCCTATACGGTCTGGGGCGTGCTGCTTTCCAAATGGCTGGTTTCCTCAGTGGGCGTATTCGGATGCCTGAATGGAATTTTTGGAGTGATGTTTTCAGCTTTGCTTTTGCATGAGCCCTTCAGCGTTCGAATCATTCTCGCCGCAATTTTGACAAGCGCCGGCATCCTTCTCGTCAATATGAAAATCGACCGGAACGATAAACATCAAAAGGCATTGCGCGCATAATAAAAACGCAAAAGACAATCAAGTTTGAATGCCAAAAAACGTAGAATTGAATTCGGTTAAAATCCAGAACAAGTTCGATCACGAGATGAAAAAGCAGCATCGCCCAAGCAGGCAGAAATAACGTCTGCCTTCTTCTTTGTTCGGAAATTTAGGGCAATTGAGATTAAAATAGATTTAATAATAAGCAAGGCGAAAGAGCGAAGTGGGTGAGTAAAGTGAAATTCGCAAAGACAAAAAACAATGCAAAATGGTTCGCAAAACGGTGGGTGCTAAGTATTTTGCCCATCGTGGCGATATCTTTAAACCTAGGCGGTTGTGCCAAAAAAGATATCGTGCGTGTTGCGATCAGTGAAGAACCGCAAGTTCAGATCATCGGCTACATGTTCTGTCAGCTTGCAAAAGAAAAAGATATTGAATGTGAAGTGCGCGAAACACAGTCCGGCATTGCGAACATTCACCCAGCGCTTGAAAATGATTCGCTGCAGGTCGGGGTGGAATACACGCAATCTGCATGGTCCAATATCCTGCAGAACAGAACAGCTTACAAACCGAATGATTTGACCGCTTTGCAACGAGAATATGAGAAGCGAAATCTTTACTGGTGCAATCTGCCGCAGGTGGAAGACACCTATTCCCTTGCGATTGGCAACGACATGGCAATGGATTACGATATCGTCACCTTAAGCGATCTGGCTGCGATCAGTGATTCTCTTGTGATTGGAGCCCCGACGGCTTTCTTTGAAGAAGAGGACGGTTACCCTCTAATCTCGGACAAGTATGACATGAACTTCAAAACGACAGTGAATATTCCGGAATCTGGAGTCGCTCAGGCGATTCTGGATGGCAAAGTGGATGTCGTTTCCGCTCACTCTCTTGATGGCGGCATACGTGCTGCTGGATTGCTTGTGCTTGAAGACGATCTGAATGCCCGCAATGAGGCGACTGCAGGAATTGTGGTGAATCGATCGGCGATGATGGATCATCCGCAGTTGAATGTCGTTGCACAAGAAATCGGAAGGATTCTGACAAGTGAGCAGTTAGCGGAATTCTCACAAGGTATCAAATTGAATCTGTATACTGCAAAGCAAGCTGCAAATTATCTATTAATGGAAAATGGCTTGCTTGAAGAATAGTTCGCAGATGCAACGAATCAACAAGCAACACGGATTCGAATTGAAAAAAGCGAAGGGCTGCAACAAGTAGACGATACTTGCTGCAGCCCGCATTTGTTTTTCGATCGCATTGAAATCTTTTTTAAACAATTCTTTTAAACGTTCCCCCGCAGATTGCGCAGCGGTAATGTTCTGGATGCTCGATTAGCTTGGACTTGCGTACGCGCCGGATCTGCTGGTGGCAGGTTTGACATTCGATGATATATTTATACTCCTTCGGCTTTTTGGGATTGGGATTTTCCAGATTGTAGTACGCATAGGAAAAATGGGTCTGGACATGATAACCGAAAAGGGAAGCCATCTTCGCCATGCTTTTAAATTTTGCAGAATGGTTGAAGCAACCATCAATCGTGTGAATCAGCTCATGAGCGATCACATCGCCAAGAATTCTTGGATCGTCCAGCGCGAGTACCTGCTTGCTTAGTTCAATTCGAAAGCAACCGTACGGATCTTTAGCGGATCGAAGGCATCTAGCGAGTGTTTTGGTCAGACGCGGATTGATGCTGACTTTGAGGATGGTCCCAAGAGGCAGAGTGGATTCGAGGTCTGCATAAACCTTTCTGAATACCTTCATCCAGCAGGAATCTGATGGATCTTTTTTGGGTTCGGGTTCGAGTAAAGGGTCACAAGGGGGAAGAAGCCATTCTTGATGATGACTTTCTTTTTTTGTCTGTTTCTGTTTCTTCATAAAATCGATCTATCTTTGTTTCTTGATTTGAATGCATACAGAATGCCTTTTGCGCGCTCAAAATGAAGAACGCACACGGATCAAAGATTCGATTGAGGCATTGGCATGAATAATGGGTTTATTTTAGTCTGATTTCAGCGTTCGTGTCTGTTCATTGCAAAAAATAAACAGCATAATCGGCATTTTCTTTTGTTTTTTTGTATGGAACGGGGCGATCAAACTCGAAAATCAAAAAAATGTCTGGTTTTTAACTGTTTTTCAGATTTTGAAAAAAACGAATTTTAAAAGCGGTTCAACACCTGTGTTGCATGGATGAATTTCATAGTAAGCGTGAAGAATATACAGATTTTTAATAAATCTGTATATGATAGATTATAAGCCAATAAAGATAGTTTTATGATTTTTTATCGAAAATAAATTCTTGACGTAAAAGATAACAAGCGGGGCAAAAACTATGCAAAAGGCATGCAACACAGGCATATTCGAAGTAAACGAAAAAAGATGTAAAAAAACATTTTTGAGTTCATTTTGCGCTGTGTTGCATAGTTGCGTAGGAATTTGGGTGACAAGTCTAAAATATAAATAAACAGAAAATCATAAAATGTAATGCGTTTCAGAAATGGATTTGCTAGAATTAGAACGTAAAGATTATAAAACATGGAATTCAAGCATAAATGAAAACTCTTTCGCTGGAAAGAGTTGATTGCCACTATTTATGCTACATGGAAACGGATGTACCGCAATTCAAATAAATAAATTTCAGAAACGTTTCAGAAAACGGATCCGTTTAAATTCTGTGTTGCTGTAATCAAATCTAGAATAAGTCTGCATGACTTGAATATAAAAAGGTTGAAATCAGTGATGCAGACAGAGGAGGACTTATGAAAAACTGGCATAAATTTGCCGCTGCAGCTTTAGCTGGCTCGATGGCTTTAGCAGGATGCTCGAACAGCTCTAGCTCCACATCTTCTACTGCAGGATCTACTGCTGCTGGCGATGGTTCCAAAGGAAAAGTTTACTATCTGAACTTCAAACCTGAAGCTGATGCTGCTTGGCAGGAAATGGCTAAGAAGTACACAGAGGAAACTGGTGTAGAATTGCAGGTTGTCACTGCAGCAAGTGGAAACTACGAAACAACATTGATGTCCGAAATGGGCAAGAGCAGCGCTCCGACACTGTTCCAGGTTAATGGACCTGTAGGTTTGAAAAACTGGGAAGACTACACTTACAATTTAGCGGACTCTGCAGTTTACGGAGAACTGACAAGTGAAGACTTCGCATTGAAGAACAGTAACGATGAAATCGCTGCTATTCCTTATGCAGTCGAATCCTACGGTATCATCACAAACAAAGATTTGCTTGAAAAAGCCGGATACACCATTGATGACATCAAATCTTTCGAAGATCTCAAGAAAATCGCTGACGACATTCAGAGCCGCAAAGACGAACTCGGATTTGTTGCATTCACATCCGCAGGTATGGACGGATCTTCTGACTGGCGTTTCAAAACTCACTTAGCCAATATGCCTCTGTATTTCGAATATCTAGATGATGGTGTAGGTGATAAAGAAGAACTCGAAGGAACTTACCTTGACAACTACCGTCAGATCTTTGATCTGTACATCACAGATTCCACTACTCCAGGTAAAGATTTGGCAAGCAAGACTGCTGATGACAGTGAACGTGAATTCATTAACGGTGAAGCAGTATTCTTCCAGAACGGTTCCTGGGAATATAACAACCTGATCGATGGCGGCATGACTGATGAACAGTTAGCCATGATCCCAATCTACATCGGTGCTGGTGACGAAGCGAACCAAGGTCTGACTACTGGTACAGAAAACTACTGGGTAGTCAACAAAGAAGCAAATCCTGACGATATCCAGGCTACGTTAGACTTCATGGATTGGATGGTTACCAACGAAGAAGGTACAACATTCATGGCTGATGAATTAGGTCTGACCCTCCCGTTCAAATCTGCTAAAGAATCTCCAAACGTATTCGTTAAACAGGACGCTGAAATGACAGCTGCAGGCAAAACTCCAGTATCCTGGAACTTCACAACTATGCCTTCCGAAGAATGGAAGAACGGTTTAGGTTCTGCATTAACTGCATACGCTGCTGATCCTACAGATGCAAACTGGGAAGCTGTTGTCTCTGCGTTTGTAGACAACTGGAAAACGGAAAAAGAACTCGCTAAATAACTAAAACGATACTGACTGCTTGGTGAGTCAAATATATTTCTGAATAGTCAAAATTGAAGTTTAGTTGACTGCAGATTGGCGCAGGCGGGGGAATGAAGCTTCCTGCCTGCGCTTTCGTTTTATTTCTAAAAACCATAAAAGAATTAAATATCAACAAAAATGAATTATCTTTTTAACAAATACATCCCAAACCGGACGATATGGAATCAGAAAGATAACTCATTGATTCAATACATAAAAAAGAATTTGTACTGAAATCTTCAAACTTATAAAAGGAGACGAGTATGGAAAAGGCTTTAAAGAAATACGCCTGGATCTTCGTTCTTCCGACATTGCTGGCTTTTACGATCGGGTTTATCATCCCGTTCTTTGAAGGCCTGTATTTATCATTCTGTCGATTTACGACAGTAGGTAATGCTCAATTTATCGGATTTTCGAACTATGTTAACGCACTGACCGACGCACAGTTCATCCAGTCGGCGTGGTTTACGATTGGCGTAACAATTGTGAATATTCTAGCCATTAATATCCTGGCATTTGCTCTGGCAATGGCTTTGACAGAAAAACTTAAAGGAACCAACTTCTTCAGAACGGTTTTCTTCATGCCAAACCTGATTGGCGGTATCGTACTTGGTTACATCTGGCAGATTCTGATCAATGGTATTCTGTCAATTGTCGGCCAGCCATTATTGAAACTGAATCCGACAGCCGGTTTCTGGGGCATCATCATCCTGATGTGCTGGCAGCAGATCGGATATATGATGATCATCTATATCGCCGGCTTGCAGAACGTTCCGGATGATTTGATTGAAGCTGCAAAAATTGATGGTGCCAACGACTGGCAGATTTTGTGGAAGATTAAAATCCCGATGATGATGCCATCCATCACAATCTGCGTCTTCCTGACACTGACGAACTCTTTGAAACTGTTCGATCAGAACTTGGCGTTAACAGGAGGCGAACCAAGCCATGCAACAGAAATGGTTGCGATGAACATCTACAACACGTTCTACTTCCGCGCTGGTGCAGCATGGAAAGGCATCGGTCAGGCGAAATCTGTTATTTTCTCGATTGTGGTTATCCTTGTTGGCTTCCTGCAGCTTAAGAGCACAAGAAGCAAGGAGGTACAGGCATAATGAAAGAAAAAGCAAAAGTCTGGCAGGTTCTCCTGTTTATCCTGATGTGTGTTTTAACTGTTCTGTGGATGTACCCAATCTTCATGATTTTGGTCAACGCCCTGAAAGTGGAAAGCAGCATTACGACAAGCAGTGTATTCAATATGCCAGGTCCAGGACAGTTTGCGGGTCTTGAAAACTACTCCCAGGCGCTGAATTCCCAGGGATTCCTGGCAGCTTTAGGCTACTCTACTCTGATTACCGTGACTTCCGTTGGCGCAATTATTCTGTGCTGCTCGATGTGCGCATGGTATATCACCCGTGTGAAATCTAAAGTGAACAGCTTTTTATACTACCTGTTTGTTTTCTCGATGGTTGTTCCTTTCCAGATGGTTATGTTCACCCTCTCGCAGACAGCAGACATGCTAAAACTCAATACACCGTACAACATCTGGATTATCTATCTCGGATTCGGTGCCGGTCTTGCGGTATTCATGTTTGCCGGATTTGTAAAATCCATTCCGGTGGAAATTGAAGAAGCAGCCCTGATTGACGGATGCACGCCGTTGCAGATTTTCTTTAAAATCGTTGTCCCGATTTTAAAACCGACGATGGTTTCCGTGACAATCCTGCAGGCAATGTGGGTATGGAACGACTACCTTTTACCAACTCTGGTTCTCGATATCACCAAGTTCCAGACAATCCCAATGCTGATCCAGCATTTCCGCGGCAGTTACGGACGTGTTGCGATGGGTCCGATGATGGCTTCCATTATCATGACGATCATCCCGATCATCATTGTTTATGTATTAGGTCAAAAACACATTATCAAAGGTGTTGCCGCCGGAGCGGTTAAAGGATAATTCCTTTGGCGAACGTCACGATGAAAGAAATCGCCAGAATCTCGGGATGGTCCTTAGGGACTGTTTCAAGAGTTCTGAGCGATGCATCCGGTGTCAATGAACAAGCGAGAGAAGAAGTTCTCCAGACAGCACGCCGTCTGAACTATCAGAAAAACGATATTGCCAGCGCACTGCGTCAGAAAAAGCCGGATGGCATTCTGATCGTGGTGATCGGCGACGGCAGTCCGATATATGATCAGCTTTCCTTACGCCTGAAAGAACGTCTAGAATCTTCGTCCAAACGGGTTCATTTGTTGAGAGTCCGGCCCGATCAGGACGAAGGTCAGCTGACGCTCGAACAGATGCGACAGGCGATGCCGGGTGCCATCGTCTTTCTCGCGGCACGACGCGAAAAGCTTCGCAGACTCTACGGCCGGATTCCGATACCGGCCGTTTCTGTTGGAGCAGATCTGGAAAACTGGCCGGATACCAATTTAGTTTCACTCTCTCTGCCGGATACCGAAATTTTCCAGCAGGTCACGGAAAGTTTTTTTGAACAGGATAAGAAACATATCGGTGTGATTATGAATGATCGCTTCAGTTATACCGAACTCGCTGACCGTTTTCTCGGAATACAGTATGCGTTCTACTCACGCGATCTGATTCTCGATGCCGACCATATGACCACCATACAGCCTTCCACTTATGAGGGAGGTTATCTTGGCCTGACCAAGCTGTATAAGAATAATCCCGAGCTGGATGCCGTACTCGTCGGTAATGAAGAACAGGCTGTCGGTGTCCTGCGCGCTGCAAGGGATTTAAATATTGAAGTCGGCAAGGATCTTCTCGTCTTTGCGATGGATTTAAGTGCCGCTTCCCGCTATACCATTCCCCGCTTATCGGGAATCCGACGAAATCTCAGTGAGGATGTTGAAAAAATCCTGAAGGTTCTCGAAGAGCTGGCGACTAAGTTTTCCAACGACGTGACCAGAGAGCAGGAACTTGCCTGGTCTGTGGAATGGCAGGATTCATGCTGCCGTATTGAGACGATCGAAGCTCTCAAAGAAGGCAGGGACAGACTCTGAAAATATGATGTCTGACGCTTTTCTTTTACCGGAGATCGATTTAGACAGCCACTCTTTATAAAGATTGTTATATAAACCTAAATAGATTGTATTTCTGAAAATTGTTCACTTCTATGATGTTAGATCCGTCGCTAGTGAGCACCTAAGAGAATAATACAAGCGCTTTCGCATCCAAACTGATACGATAAACAAAAATAGAATGTTTATTGACTGAACCGATAAGAATCCGATTCAGTGTTGCAGACAATTGTACGATCGTTTGGATGAAATAAATCATGATTGTTTCACCCCTTTGACATCAAAAAGAAAGGAAAAATAGCTATGAGAAAAAATGGAGTGCTTCTGCACATTACCAGCCTTCCGACAAAATACGGAATCGGTACATTAGGTAAAGAAGCTTATGACTTTGTTGATTTTCTGAAACGTGCAGACCAGCAGATCTGGCAGGTACTGCCCGTATGCCCGACCGGATATGGCGATTCCCCTTACGCTTCCTATTCCACATTTGCAGGCAACCCGTATTTAATTGACCTTGAAACACTGGAAAAAGAAGGTTTATTAAAACCGGAAGAATACCAGAATCTGACCTGGTACGACAAGGAAGACCAGGTGGACTTCGGAAGAATGTACAACCAGCGTTATCCGATACTTGAAAAAGCATCCGCACGCTTTTTAGAAAACCCGACTGAAGACTATGAAGATTTCTGCAAGGACAATGCAGCATGGCTTGATGACTATGCACTGTTCATGGCATTAAAAGATCTCCACAAAGGAAAACCATGGCTTGAATGGGATGAAGAGTACCGTAAATACAATAAAAAAGAAGCGAAGAAATGGGCGGAAGAAAACAAAGCCCGCGTGGACTACTACAAGAGTCTGCAGTATTTCTTCTTCAAACAGTGGAATGCGCTGCGCGAATATGCCAACGAAAACGGCATCCAGATGCTCGGTGACTTACCAATCTACGTTGCTCTTGACTCCGTAGATACATGGAGTAATCCGGATCTGTTCATGTTCGACAAAGACGGCAAGCCGTCTTTAGTTGCGGGCTGCCCGCCTGATGGCTTCTCCGCAGATGGGCAGTTATGGGGCAACCCGATTTATGACTGGAAACATCATAAGAAAACTGGCTATGAATGGTGGATCAACCGTATTGACCATGCAACAAAGATCATGGATATCCTGCGAATCGACCACTTCCGCGGCTTCGATTCCTACTATGCAATCCCGGCTGGCGCTACTACTGCTAAAGTCGGCGAATGGCTCGAAGGACCTGGTATTGAACTGTTCCAGGCGATTGAAAAAAAACTTGGCAAACGCAACATCGTTGCCGAAGATTTAGGCTACCTGACAGATTCCGTTAAGAAACTGCTCGCAGACAGCGGCTTCCCGGGCATGAAAGTTCTCGAATTCGCATTCGATTCCCGCGATGGTTCCGGTGCAGAATATCTGCCTTACAACTATCCGAAAAACTCCGTTGCCTATGCCGGAACTCACGATAACGACACAATTCAGGGCTGGTTTAAAGCCATTAATGAAGAGGACCGCAAATATGCACGTGACTTCATGGATGCCTACAACCCGGATGAATATCACTGGGAAATGATGCGGACCATCATTGCTTCTCCGTCTGACACCTCCATTGTTCAGGCTCAGGACCTCTTAGGTCTTGATTCGACTTCCCGTATGAATACTCCGGGTAAAGTCGGCGGCAACTGGACATGGCGTCTGAAACCAGGTCAGCTCGATGCCAATATCGAAGGAACTTTGAAATGGGTAACTGACTTATACGGCCGTGCTCCGGAAAAGAAAAAACCGGCTAAAGATGAAGCTGAAACCGAAGAAACAGAAGAAAAGAAATAACTCGAATTATCATCACTAAAAACAAATGCCCGGAAAATGTGAACATCATTTTCCGGGTGTTTTGCGTTCTCTGCTTGTTAATCTGATGCTTTTTCAGTCAGGCGTTTCAGTTTGGTTTCAAGCTTATTTAAAGAGTTCTGGAAAGCTTTCAGTTCACTGCCTTCAAGAATCGTTTCGATATAGATCTGGGTATTTGTAAGGGTCTCGGCTAGATCGTCTTTGATTTTCATGCTTTTGGGGGTCAGATGAAGATGGAAATACCGGCCGTCATTTTCGTCCTTGATTCTGTAAATAAAATCATTGCTGATCATATTTTTAACTAATGAGGTAACCGAGGAGTTTTTCAGATTTAGATAGGCCTCAATGTTTTTCTGGTAGACTTTTTCACCTTCTCTTTCTGCGAGATAGATAATCACGATGCTCTGCTGAAACGTAAGACCATAACGGCTGACCTCATTGTTGAATATGGAAATAATCAGTTTATCAATCGCATGAATCTTGTTACTGATCAGATCGTTTTTTTCTGAACCGGTAATTAATTGGCTCATTATCTTTCCTTCTTTCTCTATAGATTCATATCTATTTAGTTATTATTTCTCCGTATGTGTCGGCAGTGAGCAGAATGCAGCAGATGAAAAAGCTGAAACCCTGCAGATGATGTATCAGGCACTGAAAAATCCGAAACTGCAAGAATCGTCTTTTGGATGGACGATTGATCCGATGGGGCTTCGCGTGCTGATGAATGATCTTTATGACCGCTACAAACTGCCGCTGATGATTGTCGAAAACGGTCTGGGAGTCAAGGATGACGTGCTCACGGAAGATAAGCAGGTTCATGACCCTTATCGCATCGAATATCTCAAACAGCATATTACTGCCCTCATGCAGGCAGTTGATCAGGACCATGTCGAATGTTTAGGGTATCTTCCCTGGGGATGCATTGATCTGTACAGCGCAAGCGGAGACCATCAGAAACGCTACGGCTTCATCTATGTTGATTATGAAGATAACTGCAGACGCTATAAGAAAGACAGCTTTTACTGGTATAAAAATGTTATCGCATCGAATGGCCGCAATTTAGAGATGGAGGATGAATAATGTACATCTGTATCATTAAAAACTCCGTTCGTCCTGAAGGAATTGAAGAATACAAAGCTGTTTCCAGTCAGTTTGCGCACGACATGAAAAATGTCCCCGGTTGTATAGATGCGTATGTGATTCAGGATCAGAACGACAGCACGCTCATCGCAAATGTAGAAGTCTGGGAGAACAGAGAAGCCAAGGAACAGGATACCGGCACTGTATTTCAGAAATATAAACCTCTCCTTAAAAAATATTTTGTTTCTAATCAGATAGAGTGCTATTCCACGATCGAATAAGCCGGAATTCAAGGGATTCCAAAAAGCTGAAGATTTCTCAATATGAGTACCGTCGTCAGGGCCCGCCTGGCAAGAAACAGAAACCGTATGTTTCCAACAGATCAACCAAACACTCCCGCAAAAGTCAGATGAAACAGATCTGATTTTTGCGGGTTTCTTCGTTTCTGTCTGCGGTAAATCACGCTTTTCGGATTTTTTAAATGGATGATCTATGCCGCACGCTTCTCGGGCCTTGCATCAAGGGGCTAAACAGCCTGCCGATATAATGGAATTACGACAATAAACCTGATTTTCGTCATGGTGGGATGTCGAGTCAAAGATCGACTGGAGGTAAACAAGTATGGAAGCACTGATTCTTTCGTGTTCAACTGGCGGTGGTCATAACGCAGCCGGTCAGGCGATTACCGATGAGCTAAACAATCGCGGCTGGAAAACTCATTTCTTTGATCCTTATACCTTGCTTTCACAGAAGACAGCAGATCTGGTCGGGGAGAACTATGTCAGTCTGGTCCGCTTTTCTCCGTCTTTATTCGGGGATGTCTATAAAATCGGTGAACTGTATCTGAAGGCGGAAAAAGCGTTTGGTCTTCCCGATCCGGTTTTAGCCGTGCAGGCGCATGCCGCAAAAGCTCTGTATGAATGGATGCAGAAAAATCCGGTGGACATCGTAATTTGCACTCAGCCGTACCCCGGACTGATGCTGACATGGCTGCAAAAAAGAGGCTATCCGACTCCGCCATCGATCATGGTCCCGACAGACTATACGTGCATTCCGTTTGAGTGTGATGTCAATACAACCTGGATGACCCTTCCTTATCCGGCACTAGCGGATGAATTCCATGCCGAGGGTGTTGCGGATGAAAGACTGATTCCCACCGGCATTCCCATCAATCCTGTCTTTTCAAAGCCGATGAGCCAGCAGCAGGCGGCTGAGAACCTCGGTCTTGATGCTTCGAAACGCTATATTCTCATTGGCGGCGGAAGTATGGGAACGAATGGGATCTCTGCGATTCTAAAAGAGCTGATTCCTTTACTGGAAAGCAGTGAAGAT
>JBJEFF010000048.1:0-15054 GCA_051873775.1 Allobaculum sp.
CGCAGAACTCCTTGTTCGTCTTCAACGAAATTGTATGTTTTGAATCGGTCTTTTTGGGCGCGCCGCATGAACAGCATCCGCAGCCGTGCTGAGGAAATTGTTCTGACTGAACTTGTATATAACTGATGAACGCCCGTTATTGGCTGCATGGCCGATAGCGGGCGTTCTCTTATTCTTTGGGCAATACGAACCTATATTTGCCCTTGCCTTGACCGGCAACAGGTTCTATTAGTCCTGCGCTTTTGAGCTTGTTTATCAATGCACCTGCCGGTGAGGAGGTTACACCCGCGAGATTCATAATATCCGCTCGTGCAAATGCAGCGTCAAAACCAAATTTATGATACAACTTTAGCATTGTTTCCTTGGTGCTTGCTTTCGCTTTCAGCCCTAAAAGGAGTGTTTCAAACAGCTGGTTTTTCTCAGAAACAACTGCTTTCTGCTCATCAAACAACTGGTTTTCATCCGAAATACTCGTTTTGTCAATGGATTGCCCATAATTCAGGTTGTATAGCGTCACTTGGAATGAGGTAACATCCGAGTAGAATTTAGGCTCCAGCTCATCGCGGTAATTGTGAGCAGCGCGGTAGGTTTCCGTAATTTTCTTAAAGCCGCTGCCTTGCCGTTCCATATAGCCCAGCCGTCCGAAAATATCTGCAAGGACGGGGTTGCGGCGCGTGGAGGAAATGCTGGACAGATCCCGTTCCTGTATCCGTGTGCCGTCTACCATACCACCGGGAGAATAAATGGTGAGACGGTCATCGTAGATATCAATATGAACCTCGCTGCCCAAAATCAGATAGTCACTAGGTAAGAATGGTTATGATCCGGATTTCACACGGACTGATCTAACAGATGATTTGCTCGAAAAATATGAACTTCCTTTAGATCAAGAATTTATTTCAGATTTACGATTAAAACAAATTATCAACAGAGCAAAGAAGAAAAGAAAAATCAGCACATAAAAACAAGATATCAAAAAAAGAAAGATTGACTTTATATACGGCCATTCTTGCTTTTTTACAGGTCAAAACTGACAAACTCGGGATTTTGAATTATATGTTGCAAGCGCAACGCAAGACCCGTTTGTAATGTTATATTCTATAAAAAAATATTAAGATCTTTTCATGAAAGGATGATTGTCAACGTGATAAATGATGAAACTCATCTCTTGTATAACGCAATGTGTTATGAGGAAGGGCATAGCAGGCGTACACAGCACATCCTTAAGGTTTACGCATTGGCTAAATTATTGGGAGAGCAAGAGAAGCTTCCCATCGAAGAACAGCAGATACTACAAGCAGCCGCGATTTTACATGATATTGCAATCAAGTATTGTAAAGAACATTATAACGGGGATGCCAGTCAAGATAATCAGAAGCAGGCAGTTCCGCTTCTTGTCACTCGGTTTTTAAAAGAAGCAAATTACCTTCCCTCGTATATTCCAAGAATTATCGACTTAGTTATCTGCCATCATGATTACGATGATATCAAAAACAAACTTTTACAGCTTCTGATAGAAGCAGATCTCATTGTAAACTGTTACGAAACTCGCCCAGATCGAAAAAAAGCAGAATATATCAAAGGGCTTTTCCAAACTGATGGAGGGAAAGAGTTGTTGGCACTTTGTATAAAAGAGGAAGTGAAATAGGAGGACTTTATGAATCTGGAAAAAATAGTCGATCTTTTAACGCAAGAAATGATTGCTTTCAATCAAAACGATCCCCAGCGTATTCACCATTTGATAAAGGTGCATCGCTTTGCACAGATGATTGGCCATATGGAACAACTGGATGAACACACCCAGTTTTTAGCCGAATGTGCAGCACTGGTACACGATATCGGAATCCGTCCGTCAGAAGAAAAATACGGAAGGTGTAATGGAAAATTGCAAGAGCAGGAAGGTCCTGCATATGCTCGAAAAATGTTAAAAAAGCTTAAGTTTGAAGAAGCAGATATTGAACGCATCTGCTATTTGGTTGGCCATCATCACACTTACACAGATATAGACGGGATTGACTATCAGATTCTTGTGGAAGCGGATTTTTTAGTGAATTTTTATGAAGATAATCTGGGAAAGAACACAATAGAAACCACATTACAGAAGATTTTTCAAACAGAGTCAGGAAAAATGCTGTGCAGACTTTGTTATTTGAGTTACTGAGGGAGTATGGCTATGGAAGATAAAAAGCAAACTCGAATTTTACTGGTCAATGATATGGCGGGGTATGGAAAGGTCGCCTTATCTGTCATGATTCCTGTTTTATCTCACTTGAAATTTGAAACTTTCAATTTGCCGACTGCACTCGTTTCCAACACTCTGGATTATGGGCAGTTTGATATTTTGGACACAACAGAATATATGGAAAATACGCTTCTGGTATGGAAGAAACTCATGTTTTCTTTCGACGCAATCTGTACTGGATTTATTGTGTCAGAAAAACAATCATGTCTCATATATGAATATTGCAAAGAACAACAAAAATCAGGTACTTCGATTTTTGTTGACCCTATTATGGGGGATGACGGAAAACGATACAATGGTGTGACAGATCAAGCAGTCACTTATATGAAACGGTTGTGTTCTATTGCAGATGTGATTATCCCCAATATTACGGAGGCGTGTTTTTTATCCGGATACACAGTTAAAAACACCTATTCTGAGTCGGAAATTGAAGTAATCGCAAATCGACTACATATGCTTGGTGCTAAATCGGTTGTGATTACAAGCGCAAACATTAACGGAAGAATGTTTACTGTTGTAAAAAACTCTCCGAAAAATTCGTGTGTCTTGCTCCCTTATGATGAAATACCGGTGCGTTTTCCGGGCACAGGGGATATTTTTATGGCAATTGTAGTAGGGCATTATTTAAAATCAGGACTGCTTTTAGAGAGCGTAGAAATCGCAATGAGACAACTCGAAAAAATTATTTATGCCAATGTGCATGATATTGATAAATACAAGGGAATTCCCATTGAACAATTTTTGGAGGAAATCAATGATGAAAAAGCCTAAAGTTAAAATCAGTTTAATTGATCAAAAAGGTCATATGGGGTGTCATCGTGGTCATCAAATTGGAGACACCTTTGACTTTGATACCGAAAGAGGCAATCTCTGTCCAATGGCCATGCATGTGGCTTTCCCTTACATTGACATTCTGCGGTACGGCGGAAAACTTCCCAGCCAACCGGATGGCTCCATTGTATTCTGTTGTCCAGATGTGGATGTGATCAATGTGTTTAAAATTGAAGTGGTAGAGGAAAAGGACTGAAATGAATCCTTATATTGAACAAGCAAATCAGCAGTTTGTTCCTGTATATAACCGTTATCCTATTGTCTTGGATCATGGAGAAGGTATGTACCTTTATGATACAGAGGGAAAACGGTATCTGGATTTCGGGTCTGGAATCGGTGTGTGCCCTGGGATACCACGATCCGAATTACACACGCGCACTGCAAGAATAGATGGAAAAGCTGCTGCACACATGTGGGTCTTTCTAATTATTTTGTCCATTTTTATGGGTACAGTTTAATCCGCCGCGAGAACAAAACGAAGCCGAGAAAAAAGAAAGCCGCCCTTGACGATACCAAGGACGGTTGATGCAACAGAAATATGGTTAATATATAGATTACGATTTGAGAGGAACAGCGTCATGAACAATCTGTTTGCGCAGTCCCGTTCCCATTGCGTGCGGTATGACCGCTATGAGATCAAGACTGGCAAGGACGGAAAACGCTATATCACACCGGAAAAGACGGCAAAGCCCGATATCTATAACCCGTTGAAGGAATCCTCCGACATGGTGTTGGAGGCGCTGAACGTAGGGGTGCTGATGATGAACCGCAGGTCGGAGGATGTGGTGGAAAAGGCAATTCTGGCCTTTGTGAACCATTACGGTCTGTTGGGGCTGATGACGGCACTGCCCACCACGCCGTCCTTTATGGATTATGAAGCAGTCTATCTGCCGCAGAATCACTTCATCAAGGAAGAAAGCATGGCGACAGAGGATTATCTTGCTCTGTTCTATCCCTTCGACAAATTGGATGTAGTGAAAAAAAGCGTGGAATCCAGTTGGAAGGTTTCCGGGGATAATATGATGATCGCCCTGACCATGACCTTCATGGATGAGCCGATGGCGAAGAACATGAGTTTCCAGCGGAAGTATGCTGAGCCGTATGACTGGGTAGCGCAGCAGTTCAAGGATTGGGCGTTCACGCTGACCACCTCCATTTTGTACTACAACGACTATGACCTCATCGACGAGGATACCCGGAATTTGTACCGCAAGGGTATGGCTGCCTTCGGCGGCATTGCCCCCAGCTATCATATTGAGCTGCTGGAGAAACCGACCATCTATTGGGACTTCCATTCGTTGCTGCTGGGCATCCAGATGATGTTCAGCTTTATGCTGGTGGACGATGCAAAGCCCCTGCGACTGTGCAAGCACTGCCAGAAGGTGTTCCTCGGCAGCCGGGCCAATTCCGCATTTTGCAGCGCCCGGTGTAAGAATCAGTATAATGTCTATAAGAGCCGGGGGAAGAAACCCAGTGACGAGAATTGAGGTGAAACGACATGGCAGACACCAAGAAGGATAAACTGCAAATCCGCAACAGCACAGTGGATTTCCTTGTGTTCACGAAAGATGCCCATGAGGATGGCATTGAGGTACGGGTACAGGATCACGATGTCTGGCTGACGCAAAAGGCCATTGCACAGCTTTTTGATGTAGACCGGAGCGTTGTGACAAAGCACCTGAAAAATGTATATGAAAGCGGCGAATTGTCCGAAGATTCAACTTGTGCAAATTTTGCACAAGTTGCGGATAACGGAAAAACCTATCACTATAAGTTCTATTCGCTGTCTGCCATCATTGCCGTAGGTTATCGGGTCAATTCCGGCAGAGCCACGCAGTTCCGCCAGTGGGCAACCAAGGTGCTGGACACTTTCACCAAGCAGGGTTATGTACTGGACAAGAGCAGGCTTATCAACGGGCAAATCTTCGATGAGGACTACTTCGACCATCTGATTTCCGAGATTCAGGAGATTCGAGCCAGTGAGCGGCGTTTTTATCAGAAAATCACGGATATTTACGCCACCGCTGTGGACTACTCTCTTGATAGCCAGACCACAAAGGATTTCTTCGCCACGGTTCAGAACAAGATGCACCATGCCGTCCATGGCAGTACAGCGGCAGAGGTCATTATGGCACGAGCCGATCATACCAAAGAGCACATGGGGCTGACCTCATGGAAGAATGCTCCTGACGGAAAGATTGTCAAGGCAGATGTGTCTGTTGCGAAGAATTACTTATCCATGGATGAAATGCAGGAACTGAACGAAATCGTCACCATGTATTTGGACTATGCTACCCGGCAGGCCAGACGGCATATTCCTATGACCATGGCAGATTGGGCCTCCAAGCTGGACGCTTTTCTGCAATTTAACGATGCAGAGATTCTGCGAGATAAGGGAAAGGTCACCGCTGCCATTGCAAAAGCCTTTGCGGAAAGCGAGTTTGAGCAATACCGTGTCATTCAGGATCGGCTGTATCAGAGTGACTTTGACCGGTTGGTGGCCAGCACTGAGGAAAAAGATTAAAATGCAGAAATGCCCGTTATCGGCACCATGGTCGATAACGGGCATTTTATCAGGCGTATACCAGTTCAGTCAGAACGATTTCCTCCGCACGATTGCGGATGCTGTTCATGCGGCGCACCCATTCCATTTGGTTGGCGGCTTTGAGCGCTTCGGTCACATCTTCCTGCCTTGCCATATCAGAAACGATGCTTGCCATACGCTCGTTGCAGGCTTGGTCGATCTCGGCAAGGTGCCGATGCAGCGTTCCGCTTGTGAGCAGGTTTGTGTAGAGAATGGGGCGATGTTCTTTCAGATAGCTGCGGCGCATCCGCCCTTACTTGCCGATCTGGTATTCCGGCTCATCCGGCAGCGTAAGATTCGGGATAAGATAATCACCTTCCTGACGGTAAGTGCCGCCCATTTGCTCAAATATCGTTTTCATATAAATCAGCTTAAATCAGCTCCTTTTTGTGTTGATTTCCAGCGGTTATCACTTTAATGAGGACGCAAAAAAAACTATGCAGGAGAAGATTAACCTGATGCTGGTGACAGAAGCGAGCAGAATGGAAGTGTAATGAAAATATATAGATGCAACTGTAGAAGAAGTGCGATATTACGTGAGTAACAATCGGTATTTGGAGGGATAAAATAGACAGACCTATTACGACATTATTTATGCTGATGTCTGTTGACGGAAAAATCAGCACAGGTGCAACAGATGATTTAGATGTGGACAAAGATTTCCCTAAAATTATGGGCGTTCAGGAAGGACTACACCAATATTATGAGATAGAGCAGACAACAGATTTATGGTCGCTCAACTCTGGCAGAGTACAGGAAAAAATTGGTATTAACATGAAAGAACTGCCGAACAAGTCACCTGTTTCCTTTGTGATAATTGACAACAGTCATTTGACTGAACATGGTATTCGCTATTTTTGTGCCTTATCAAAAGAATTTGTGTTGATTACTTCCAATAAAGACCATCCAGCATTTCAGATAAAGGAAACCAATCTTCATATTATTTATCAAAGTGAACTCTCTTTGGCAGATGCTCTTACAGAACTTAAGTCAGAATATGGCTGTCAGAGGATCACTATACAAAGCGGTGGTACGTTAAATGGGTTATTCCTTCGGGAAAAACTTTTCGATTATATTGATATTGTTGTTGCCCCTGTTTTAATTGGAGGTAAAGATACCTCCACTTTGATTGATGGAAAATCCTTACTATCAAAAAGTGAACTATCACAATTAGGCGTGTTGAAATTACAAGAATGTACGGTTTTGGAGGACTCATATATTAGATTGCGTTATAAAGTGATTCATTAACAACTTCCAGTTTGTCGAACTCAAAAATATTATTAAATGAAAAGGTAGAGTGTATAGAGAAATCTATATGCTCTATTTTTTTGCCCATTAAAAAAAAAAGTGATTAAAAAACTATTGACATTTTGTTACTGGAGTTGCCGATTTGTTTTTCTTGTAACATGAACAAAGGGGCTTTACAGCCCCTCAACTAAACTCAATGACATTGTCATCCCATTTCAAAAAAGCGCCTGCTTCGATATTGAAGATCAATATCGATCAGGCGCTTGCTTATTTTTTATTTTCTAGCGCTTAATCCACAGAAGTCTGCGTCAAGCAGTTGATCAATTGCCCAAGCCACGCCATCTTCCTGATTGGACTTGGTCATATATTTCGCGGCTTTTTTGATTTCTTCATCCGCATTCGCCATAGCGACTGTCGCAAAATCCATTTCCATCATGGATAAATCGTTGAGGCTGTCACCGAAGACCATGACTTCGTCCATGGTATATCCAAGTGGTTCAATAAACGCTTTAAGAGCCGGTCCTTTTTGACCTTTTAGGGAAGTGATTTCAATATTGGTCGGAAAAGAAGAGGCTACCGCAAGCTGCGGCAGTTCTGTGAAGGCTTCTTCCTTAATTGGAACCATCTGTTCTGCCGGAAGTCCGAAGCAGAAGATTTTGGCGATCTCATCGTCCATATTCTCCTTCATCGATTCAAAATCCGGATAGATTGAGCAGTTGAGCATCATGCGTTTCGGTCCGAAATGCGTGTCGGCGAGGATTTCCTCGTCCGTTTTTCCGCTGTTAAAAACACGGATATCCGCTAGCGCTTTATCCAGGAGCTGCTCCTTTGTGCCGATAAAAGCCGCCCGTTTAAAGCCGTTATATTTCACTCCGACATCCGGATACTGTTTGAAAAACTCATGAACTGCCTGTACATCTTTCCAGGCAACCGGATATTTTGCGACGATATTGCCATCGCGGTCTTCCACTTCTGCTCCGCTGTTGAGCAGTAAATCCACATTGTGAAGTTTTCCTTCAATCGTCTGCATCAGGCCGTTGCGGAAACGTCCGGTGACGATCATAAACCGCAGCCCGGCTGCCTGAGCTTTTTCGATCGCCTGCAGTGTACGCTGTGTGATCTGATGATCATCATTCAGAAGCGTTCCGTCCATATCCACCGCAATCACTTTAATCATGTCGCTACCTCTCTCCCCTTTATTTTCTATCTAGACAGTTTCAATACGGGCATGAGATCCCGTTACTGGATCTTTTGAAACCACGATCTGGTTATCTATACGATTCATCAAAGATTCCACGTGGGAAATAATACCGACTAATCTTGAATCCGCCAACATGGATAAGGCAGAAATTGCTTTATTGAGACATTCTTCGTCAAGGGAACCGAAACCTTCATCAACAAAAAGCGTTTCCAGACTGACGCCTCCCGCTTCAAGCTGGATCTCTTCGGACAGGCCAAGTGCAAGGCAGAGTGAGGCCATGAACTGTTCGCCTCCGGAAAGAGAACGAACAGAACGGGTGGAGTTATTGTAGTAGTCTTTGACATCAAGACCGAGTCCGACTTTCGAATTGCCGCCGGCTTCGGATGCGCGTACAAGTTCGTACTGACCACCGCTCATCACAAAAAGGCGCGTATTGGCACGACGTATGATCTGTTCGAAGAAAGCAATCTGAACATACGTCTCAAGATTGATCTTTGCCTGACCGCTCAGCGAGCCGTTGAGCGTATCGGACAGCATTTTCAGACTCTGCGCTTCATCCCGCATTTCCGGGATTTTTTTCATCTGTTCTTCAATAAATGCAAGCTGTGCAGTGTTCGTCTTGATCACACCGCTAAGATGAATGATTTCATTCGCGTTGATTTCCCGCTGCTTTTCACACTGTTCAAGTTTCGTGTTCAGTTTCACTAATAACGGCTGCGGATCTTCCGGTTTCTGCTCGAATGTTTTCAGAATGCCTTCAATTCCGGCGAGACTGCTTTTTAAAGCCATGTCCGTATCCGTGGCTTTCTTCAGATCCGCTTCGAATTGCGTACAGTCCTGTTTATACTGTGCGAGTGTACGGGAAGCTTCCTGTTCATCCTGAATATCAATTGTCTTCTTTATGGTGGCAATGCGTTCAATATAGGACTGGACACTTAGTCTTGCCTGGTTCATTTCTTCCTGACGCTGTTTCAGTGTCTGTTCATAGAGTTCAAGCTGTTTCTGATCTGCTTGTTGCTGTTTAGTCAGTGCTTCTTTCTGTTTTTGAAGCTGTCCGAGTTCTTCCTGAGTCTTAACGATTTTTTCAATATCCTGCCCGGCAAGTTCCTGTTCAACTCTTGTAATATCCTGATTCAGATGAGCAATTTCCTGACCGATCCGGGCACAGACAACACTCTGATCAGCCGCTTCTTTTTCTTTCTTCGAGCGTTCTTCTTCCAGTCTGCGGATTTCTTCTTCTTTTGGTGTATCTTCACTGACCGGTGCCGGATGAGGATGATGCAGAGAACCGCAGACCGGACATGGTTCGCCATCCGCTAAATCTTTTGCGAGCAGACCCGCCTGTCCGGCAAGAAAACGCTGGTTGGCGTGGCTGTATTCATCCTGGGCAGCAAGAGCGTTCTGACTGAGCCGGACAAATTTTTCCTGTTCCGTCTTCTGCTGAGTCTGCTGGGAAATCAGTGATGTCCGAAGATCTTTTAAATGATCTGTTTTTTCAACGAGTACATTATTTTTCTCGATTCTTGCCTCGATATCCTGCCATGCACTGAGCTGTTTTGCCTGCGCTTCGATTTTTGTCTTGCACTCCCGAATGAGCGTTTCCCCTGTAGCACACGACTGGCTGGCCTTGTCGAGACTCGTCTGTGCCTGTGCCTGCTGTTTTTCGAGTGTGCCGACCTGTGCAAGCAGTCCGAGCTGTTCCGTCAGTTTCTTCTGCGCATAGTTTTTCTGTTCAATTTCCGGTTTACGCTTTTCAAGCTTGCCAAGCTGTTCTTCATTTAAAACAATCTCCGGCATCAGTTTTTCTTTCTGAGCGCAGGCATCGATGTAAGTCTTATAGCGGTCAGCCTGCTGGGTGAGCAGACCTTTTTTCTGGGAAAATTCGGAATACTGCTTATTCAGATTCCGGTCTTTTGCGCGGATGGTTTCCAGCTCATTATTCTTTGCCCTGAGCCACATTCGGACACGTTGAATATCGCTTTTTTCTTCTTCACTCATCTCTTCAAATGCATCTACAGCTGCCTGAAGACTGTCTTCAGCCTGCTTTGTTCGGGCAAGCGCCTCCTTGGCTTTTTCGTGAATCATTTCCTGCAGTCTCGAGTAGTCTCCTGTCTGGAACAGTTCACGGAAAATCCGTGTGCGTTCCTGTGTGGTAGCGAGCAGCAGTTTAAGGAATTCTCCCTGAGCAAGAATGGCGACCTGCTTGAACTGTTTCATGTCCAGACCGATCAGGTCAGTGACCGCCTGTCTGACATCGGTCACCTTACTGAGGACTTTTTCATTTTTAAAATCCGTGAATTCAACACTTGCCGCATGCTTTGTCGTTCCGGTTCCCGTCTTTTTGGGCCGTACGTATTCCGGTGAGCGGCGAATGAGATAGCGTTCGTCATGCAGGATGAATTCCAGTTCTACATACGTATCGAGTTTCGGATTGGCATACTTTGATCGAAGCATCTCCGGTTTGCGGATATCGCCCGACAGTTCGCCATATAGCGCATAGACAATCGCATCGAAAATCGTGGTTTTTCCGGCACCAGTGTCCCCACTGATCAGAAAAAGTCCTTTGTTTTCAAATTCTGTAAAGTCGATTACCTGTTTCTGAATATAAGGGCCGAAGGCCTGCATGGTGAGTTTAATGGGTTTCATGGAGTGCCTCCCAGCATGTTTCAATCAGTTTCGTCTGATCCTCGTCCATTTTCGTTCCGTTCTGGAATTCGAAAAAGCGGGCGATGATCATCTGCGGTGTCTGATGACTCGCTTCAATCGGGGTATATTCGTCAAGCTGATGTTCCCGGTTTAAATGGGCATAGCTGATCGAAAGGATCCGCGGGTAAATGGCATGAAGCTTTTCATAGGCATCAAAGATTTCCTGTTCGTCATCGAGCACGATGTAAAAGTAGTGTTCCAGATTCTGCTGCATACGGAAATCACGGCTGACGAGCTGATCAAACGTGCCTTCGATACGCACGAAATCACGGCTGAGCTGCAGCGGATAGAGTGTTTTGATCACACTATTGCCCGGTTTTGTTTCAATCAGCGTAATCGACTTATTCCGGTCAATTTCCGAAGCGGAATATTTCATCAAAGTTCCCGGATACCAGTTATTCTCACGTCCTGCCTGCTGAGGATTGTGCAAATGGCCGAGCGCGGCATAGTCAAAATGTTCTAACACGGCGTAGTCCACTTCATCAATCGTGCCGACATGGGCGATTTCACTGTCCCCTTTTGTCGCCCCTTTATAGAACTGATGGCTGAGCAGAATATTCGTTGCGAGCGGATCGAGTTCGGCTTTTTCAAGCGCAATCCTGATGGCATCACTCCAGTTTTCTACGGTACACTCATACGCAAGACGTACCTGAGACGGGCGCAGAAAAGGCAGCATATGAATACGGACTTTTTCTGTGTCGTTTTCAAGGTCAAAGTATTCAATCTGTCCTTTCCATTCACTTACGATGTGGATAGCGGAGGACTTCATCAGTTCACGCCCGAAACCGAGACGTCCTGCAGAATCGTGGTTGCCGCTAATCATGTAGACATTCAGTCCGCGTCTGTACAGTTCGTTTAAAAACCAGTCGAGCAGCGAAATGGCATCAACTGGCGGAATAGCGGTGTCATAGACATCTCCGCAGATGAGAATGCCATCGACCTGCTCGTCGTCTGCTAGTGATAGCACAGCATTCAGTGCTTCTTTCTGTTCTTCAGTCAGGTCATAGCCGAATACTTTCTTGCCCAGATGCAAATCCGCTAAGTGAATAAATTTCATCGCGAGACTCCTTTCAAAACCTGCTCCCTGTTCCGGTTTTCTTTTCAGTTTGTATCTCTTCTACCTTACCGGAAATTTTCGTATTTGTTGAATTCAGATTCCATTTTTCATAAATTATTCCTCAACATAAAAAAACACCAGCATGCTTGTCCTGCCGAAGCTTGCTGATGTTCCCTTTATATAAATTGGATTTATATACAGACAAATTGAATACAATTACCACAAAATATAGACCAAGATTGCGCCGATCACGGGCAATACCGCAAACAGGATAAACAGAACGATCCAGACCCAGAACCATCTGCAGTGCACGAATTCCGTCCACTCTTTTTTCGCTCTGCCGCAAAGATGAATCATCGCATCCAGTTCGTTGCGTTCCTTAACCCAGTAGTAAATACCGAGTGCGACCACAAACAGAACGAGGATTCCCAGAATATCTGCCAGAATACCATACGGCATAGCAGAAAGAGTCAGAGCAATGAAGTTATTTACCGCATGAATGGCGATTGTGACGACAAGACTTCCGCTGCGCATATAAATGAACCCGAGCGAAAGACCGATGATAAAAGCTGGTATTCCCTGATCAAGATTCATATGAGCCATTGCGAAAAGCAGTGCGGAAGCAATTACCGCAAAACCGCGGTTATAGCGGGCAAGCGCATTGCAGATCAGTCCGCGGAAGACAACTTCTTCGCAGATTGCCGCAACGACAACGACCGCAAGGAAGTTCAGGATATAGGAAAGACCACTCGCACTTTCAAGCGTGACGTCGTCAATCTGTGTGTTAAAAAAAGCAAGTGCAAGATTGATGAATACGAGAATGATATTTCCGATGAAGCTTGCACTGTAGTGCATGGTCAGCCCTTTGCCGAACCACTTCCAGGAAAACTGTTTAAAATCGATCAGTTTCCGGATATTGAGATGGAGCGCTTTTGTTCCGTAGATGATCGCAACAATTCCGCCGGCAACACTCTGCAGAAAGGTCACAAAAGATAAAAACGCATCATAAACGTAATAATTATAGATGAAGCCCGCAATGATCGAGCCAAAAATACCGATCCCAAAGTTGGTGACAATCATCAGAAGAATCATGATGAACACTGTCTTGAGAATCTGTTTCAGATCCGGCTTGTCAGCTTGCGGAGTCATAGTATTGACAGGTTGAGTCGGATTGGAATCTACCATGTAACAACCTCCTCTTCTTCACTGAGCTGGTCCGCTCTTTCTTTTTCCAGTTCGCGCCGCTTTTCTTCTTTCCAGATCGCGAACGGAACCATGATGCCCTGATCGAGCGCATCGCCTTCAAAGCGCATCGGCTGCTTCATTTCTTCAAAAGCCGGACTGCGTGTCAGTTTGTCGCCTTTCTTAGCCATATTGTGAGCACTGAGAATGCCCGGCTGTTTATCCATTTCAACAAAGATCGTTTTCTGCATTCCGTAAATCCCATTGTGGCGTTTACCGGTATGGAAGCTGAATTCCTGCAGAATGGCACGGCAGAATTCACGCAGGCTGTATTCATCAATATTCGATTTGAACATGATGAACGGAATGCGGTCGTTGGTCACCCGTAACGGCGAACTGACGACAAATTTGTTCATAATCGCATGCGGAATTTCGTTGAGCATCATATCTTCAAAATATGCCGCATACTGCGGGTCGTTTTTCATCAGTTCTTCATCCGGAAGAACTTCAAAATATAGAGTCGGATTCACAGAACCGTTGCGGTAGAGTGATCCGCGGGTTGTCTTGGTATAGATCACGGGATAGGTTTTACTGGACATTACTGTTTCTCCCTTCGCCAGGCGTAGTATTCCTCATCTTTCTTTTCATCTATTCCATCACTTGTCGCGGAAATATAAGCGGGATAATGCCCGTAAAGATCCAGAAAGCCTTTTTCATCCAGACGCAAGGTATGGTGATAGCCGGTGACGTAATAGAGACCCGCTTCATAGCGGACTAAAGTCTGAAGATCAATGAATTTTAAAGTATACCCGCTTTTGAGCGCATCGACGAGCAGCGCCGGGGTATTCAGAATTGTTTCATTCATATGAGCCATTTTAGTTTATCCAAATCGAACATTCAAATCCGTTAGAAAATGGTAAGAATAATATAAGATGTCTGCCTCTCTTTCAGATTGTATCTAATCCGTTTAGCGAAACATTAAAAATGAGCAATTTAACTAAAAAGGAACAGAGGAAAATCGAAATCCGTGCAGCAAAAAACACCCGCCTGAATTCAGAAATCATTGCGGGTGTCTGTTTAAATAATAGTTTTTTTCTTTGAGCTTAATTAAGCGTTAGGGTTAGCGATACACTGGTTGTAATCAGTGTAGCATTCGAACCAAGCCTGTGGGTGTTTGCATACAGGGCAGATTTTTGGTGCGGATTTAGCATGAGTGATGTAACCGCAGTTGAGGCAGATCCAGTCTACTTCTTCTTCTTTTGTGAACATTGCATCGTTTTTAACGAGATCCATCAGATCAGCATATCTGTCTCTGTGATGAGATTCGATTTCGCCGACCATTTCCATTTTCTTAGCGATTTCTGTGAAGCCTTCTTCGCGAGCTACTTTAGCGAAGTCTGCATACATTGTTTCGTATTCGTAGTTTTCGCCTTCATAAGCCATTTTTAAGCATTCTAATGTATCAGGTGTAGTACCATCGTGCAGGTATTTGAACCATAATTTTGCATGTGCTTTTTCGTTGCCGGAAGTTTCATTGAAGATGTTTGCGATGTAGTGGTAGCCATCTTTTTTAGCCTGGGAAGCGAACCACTGATATTTTGTATATGCCTGGGATTCACCTGCCAGAGCAGTTTCCAAATTTTTCTCTGTCTGAGAACCTTTTAATTCCATAGAATTTTCCTCCAATTTCGAATGAGTATACCATTCCTAATATATAAATAAATGATTTAATTTAATCGACTATTTATCTTTTTAAACAACTCATTTTCCTATTATTTATATCCGGAACGGGTACTTCTTAACCATGATTATATCGGTTTAAATTCAAGAATGCACTTCATATGACAGGGAATCCATATGAAAATTTCTGTGAAAAAAACAACCGGATTTCTGAAAAATTCCGCCTTCCGTTTTCGGCTCTGCAGTCTTTTTGCTTCGCTTTTTCCACGAAAATGTGAAAGTCTTTTGTACGTTTGAAGCACGACGAAAAGTCCTCCTCTCGG
>JBJEFF010000049.1:0-2889 GCA_051873775.1 Allobaculum sp.
GAGGAGGAAGTAAAAAAGCCCTCCTAATGAGCGTGATGTGGGTTCACATCATGACATTTAGGAGGGCCGATCCCTCAAAACATCGCACTATTTCCGAGGGCCTTCTTTTTTCCAGAATACCATCCCGCATGTCATGCAGGCATTGAAAAAAGGACACCAGTTCAACTGATGTCCTGAATGTTTGATGTTATTCCCCGCTCTTTTCATCGGGCAGTGCGGAATCTGTTTTCTGTTCTTCTGATTCTACCGGCGAAGACTCACTCTGAAGAGCCTGACTGTAGAAATCTCTGTGTTTGCGGTCATAATGCCGTTCGAGATAGGATTCGAGTTTCGATTCCCATTCGTCTTTGGCATATTCGCCTTCCTGATCTTCTTTTTCTTCTTCAGAAATACTGACAGCCGGATTCACCTTTTCAGGTGAAGAGTTTTCAGTCCCATTCTGTGCGGATGAATCTTCTGTTTCGTTATGATCCATCAGCTTTTTAAGCAGAAGCAGACGGACAGCACCATAAGCCATAATCAGCATTCCGAAAACGATCAGCCAGGTTTTCGACCAGGCAATCCCGAATCCGAGAAAGATGACTCCCATTCCGCAAAGCTGGAGCTGGGTGAGTAAAACACGCTGTCTGGGTGTCATTAACGGATTACTGTACCCGGTTTTGTATCGTCATCGAGGAAGATCACGGATGGTCCTTTTTTGTCTTCATCGACACAGAGGATCATACCCTGACTTTCCACACCGCGAAGTGTTGCCGGCAGTAAGTTTGCGACAACAACTACAGTTTTGCCGATCAGATCTTCCGGAGCGTATTTGTGCGCAATACCGGAAACGATCGTACGCGGAGTTTCTTCGCCGAGATCAATGGTTTCGATCAGCAGACGTTTTGCGTCCGGATGAATCTTGGCATCGAGGACTTTACCGGCTTTCAGGCTGATTGCGCCGAATGTATCGATATCAATCGGTTCTTTCGGTTTTTCCTCTTTTTTCTTTTTCTTCTTCTCTGCTTTTTTGGATTCTTTAGCCGCTTTCTTTTCTTCTTTTGCGTCTTCGCCCGCAAATTCTTTCGGGTCAATTCGTTTGAATAAAGGTTCAACGGATTTCACGCATTCAATGCCAGTTTCGAGGTTGCCAAATGTCTGAACGGAATCGAAAGAGCGTTGCTGAGTGTTGATGGCATCAAGCATCTTCACAGCAGTTTCCGGCATGAAGCTTTCAAGCAGAATTGCGGAAATACGTAAGCTTTCGAGCAGGTTGTAAAGAACGGTCTGCAGACGTCCCGCCTGTTCAGGATCCTTGGCAAGTTTCCAAGGCTCAGTTTCATCGATGTATTTATTGGAACGGCGCAGCAGGTTGAAGATTTCATCGAGCGCAGCAGATACCTGGAACGTATCCATATCGGCAACAGCACCTTTAACAGCTTCCATCGCAACCTGTTTCAGTTCATTATCCACTGGTTCGCATACGTTCGGATTTTCAATCTTACCATCAAAATATTTGTTAGACATGGAGATGGTTCTCGATAAGAGGTTACCTAATACGTTTGCGAGATCCGAGTTAATCCGTTCAACAACTAAATCCCAGGTAATCGTTCCATCCTGCGCAAATGGCATTTCGTGCAGGCAGTAGTAACGGACAGCATCAACCCCAAAGTGTTCAACTAGTTCTTCCGCATAGATGACGTTGCCTTTGGATTTGGACATTTTGCCTTCGCCCACAAGCATCCATGGGTGACCGAAGACCATCTTCGGTAATGGCAGATCGAGAGCCATCAGGAAAATTGGCCAGTAAATGGTATGGAAACGGAGAATATCCTTACCGATGATATGAGTAGCCGGCCAGTATTTCTTGAACTCGTCGGACTGTTCTTCATAGGATTTGTCCGGATCGTAGCCTAAGGAAGTAATATAGTTTGTTAAAGCATCGAGCCATACGTAGATGACATGTTTCGGTGCGAAGTCTACCGGAATACCCCATGAGAAGGAAGTGCGGGATACGCACAGGTCAAGCAGTCCCGGTTTTAGGAAGTTGTTGACCATTTCATTGCGGCGGCTTTCCGGCTGAATGAAATCAGGATGATCTTCAATGTACTGCATCAGACGTGGTGCATATTTCTGCATATTGAAGAAGAATGCTTCTTCTTTTGCCTTGGTTACAGGACGACCGCAGTCCGGGCACTTGCCATCGACAAGCTGGGATTCAGTCCAGAACGATTCACATGGCTTGCAGTACCAGCCTTCGTATTCACCAAGATAGATATCTCCCTGATCGTACAGGCGTTTGAAGATTTTCTGAACGGTTTTCATATGCTGCTCATCTGTTGTACGGATGAAGTAGTTATAAGATGTGTTCATTAAATCCCAGTTCTTGCGAACATCGCCGGCGATATTATCCACGTATTCCTGCGGAGTAACACCAGCCGCAAGAGCTTTTTCTTCGATTTTCTGACCGTGTTCGTCGGTTCCGGTCTGGAAGAAGACATCATAGCCTTCCATACGTTTAAAGCGTGCCAAAGCATCACTTAAAATAATTTCATAGGTATTTCCGATATGCGGTCGGCCGGAAGTATATGCGATCGCGGTAGTCAGGTAATATGGTCCTTTGTTTTCCATAAAAACACCTCTCTCTTTCCATTTTTCTTTTTCGTTTACGAATTGTATTCGGTTAAATCCTTAGCTATGCGGGTTAAAATGTATAGCTTACACAGATTATGATCTTTTCCTGTTCGTGACCTGCTTCGTTTTCAGACAGCGAATTTTCTTTTTAATCAGGCCAAGAAAGAGTCTATCCAAAAGTTTATCACATATTTTTGTACAACCGGAAGTTTACTGTTTTGAAGGAAACCGAAAATTGCGTGAGGCACGATTAGCGTTTTCATTCATTTGAGGTCT
>JBJEFF010000050.1:0-14318 GCA_051873775.1 Allobaculum sp.
TATTATCCCAAGGAGGACGGATACAAAATACACGTCGATTATTTGACGCTTACTTTCCAAAGATGGCATACTTATCGAAAAATGCCAGTCTCTGTTTTCAATCCCCTAAACGGACAAAAGAGCCACTCTTTCGAATGGCTCTTTCTATTTCTCATCACAAAATTTATGTTCTGATTGTCTGATTATCTAAATGGCGGTCAAATTATTTCGTTAATTTGGAAGCAGCTGCTTCATCAACGATAACTACGCAATCCGGATGGTTCTGAAGAACAGAAGCCGGGCAGTCTGTGCTGACTGGTCCTTCGATCATAGCTTTAACTGCATCTGCTTTGTCAACGCCGTTAGCGATTAATAGAATTTTCTTGGCATCCATAACAGTTCCGATACCCTGGCTGATTGCGTGTGTAGGAACTTTGTTGATGTCGTTGTCGAAGAAACGTTTGTTTGCATCGCGTGTGCTTTCTGTTAATTCAACGATGTGAGTTCTTTCAGCAAATGGTGTACCTGGTTCGTTGAATCCGATATGACCGTTACGGCCGATACCTAATAACTGGATATCTACGCCTTTAACAGCGTCGTCATATTCTTTAGCAGCTTCTGCAGTGTTGCCGTAAGGAACATGAGTGTTATCCGGGTTGATGTCAACGTGGCTGAACAGGTGTTCGTTCATGAATGTGTAGTAGGACTGAGGATCGTTACGATCGATGTCTACATATTCATCAAGGTTGTAAGTTACAACATCTTTGTAGGAAGTACCATTGTTTTTGTGGTCTTCAACCATTTCAGCGTAGAGTCCTTCAGGAGAGCTTCCGGTAGCAAGTCCTAATACAACATCTTTCTTGCTGTCGAGGACTTCTTTCATAACTTTGAAAGCTTCTTTGGACAATTCGTTGTAATCTTTTGTGATAATTAATTTCATGATTTATCTCCTTCAATCTCTTTCATCCATTATAACGCAAGACATGAACGAAAAGAGGTTCAGATTTATGTTTAATCTCCATTTTTAATCAACTTGTTTTCAATCCCGGTAATGGATTTCCGCCGCATTTTTCAGTCTTTGCGCTTAACCCATTTTTCTACATCGTGATCGAAATAGTCTTTCATGGTTGTGAAGTATTCTTCATACGTAATCGGGCGCAGTGAGCTCATCAGCTCCATGTCGACACCGAACAGTTCGATCGACTGGCGGCAGTCTTTCATCTCATTGGCCAGATAAAAGTCTTTCCGCTTTCGGTGGATCGGATCGTCGCTGGTCAGTGTGCTTTCAATTTCGACAACAAACGGATTCTCCCTGCATCCGCGAAGCCAGGCAAGAATGCGTCCGCCAATACCATGGTCACGCATCGTGCCGTTCACGGCAAGATAATCGAGAACATCGACGTGTTCGCCTTTGATCAAAAAGACAAGTCCTGCATACTGATGATCGTAAAACACCGAGTAAGTTTCCATTTTTCCGGTTTCCAGCCCGTCAAGAATCATTTCAAAAGGTTTACGTTCATAATCAGGAAAAGCTTCCTGATACAGGTCGTAGACCTCATTTATTTCCGGTGAATTGCGATCCATCAGTGCGACACTAAATCCCTGACCGTCGTCAAACACATAGCGATTGAAACTGTCTGCTGTTTTCATCTTCTTTACCCCCTGAGTTCTATATGAATTCAGTTCATCAGCTATCATTTCCGAATGACTGAATTTTTCTGAATCTGTGATCATCTCTGACTAGGATAGAAGAAGTTTTTGAAAAGCACAAATTTACATAGAGACTAACGGCCGATTGCTGCCATCAGTTTTGCGACTAATTCTTCTTTGACCACGTCGTAATCATCGGCATGTTCACCTGCTAAATAGGAGTAGGTAACTTTTTCGCCGGATGTTGTCGGGTCGTTGTCATAGCCTTTGCAGGAAGAATGAACCTGATGGATTCCTGTTTTTTCAATCAGGTCCATGGCGTTTGTCGCATTCATGCCACTTCCGGCAAGAATCTGGATCTGATCACCGAACAGTTCCTGCATTTTTTTGATCTGGTCAGCACCCTGCCATGCTTTTTCTTCCTGACCGCTGGTTAAGACACGGTCAGCTTTCATTTCGCATAACTGACGGAATGCTTCTTCATAATCCGGTGTTACATCAACTGCACGATGGAACACGGCTTCCTTGTTGTAGGAATGAATTAAATCGATCATGGCTTTGGTTGCTTCTGTATCGATGCTGCCATCCGCATTCAGAAATCCGAATGCGATACCGTCTGCGCCATTTTCGAGGAAACTCTTTGCTTCAGCCATCATGACTTTTTTCTCGATGTCGTTGTAATGGAAACCCGCACCGCGCGGACGTACCATGCAGATGACTTTCAGGTCTGTATCAGCTTTTACCTGACGTAATGTTGCTTCGGTCGGAGATAAACCGCCTAATGCTAATGCACTGTTTAATTCGACGCGGTCAGCTTTTCCTCTCGCTGCTGCTAAGCAGTCTTCGTAGCTTCCTGCGCACACTTCAATTTTGATGTTGTTCATAGTTCAGCATTTCCTAATCTTAATAAGCTTAATCCGTAGATTTTTGCGTTACTCATTAAATCGTCTAAGTTCATCCATTCATCCGGCAGATGGGCAATCCCTTTCTGTCCCGGGAAACTTGGTCCGAATGGAACGATGTTCGGCATACGTTTTGCGTATGTACCACCAGTAGTCGTAACCGGAGTGCCGTCAAGACCAGTGATCTCTTCGTAAGCCGACT
Source organism: Allobaculum sp. (assembly GCA_051873775.1). Taxonomy (GTDB): domain Bacteria; phylum Bacillota_I; class Bacilli_A; order Erysipelotrichales; family Erysipelotrichaceae; genus Allobaculum. The sequence continues at coordinate 2,734 of JBJEFF010000050.1, forward strand.
GCAGAACTTTGCATAATGTAGAATCTTTTTCGAAGAATACCGGTTTCCAGTCAGCTTTGCAGGTAACTTTGTCTTCCGGTTTCAGAGTGTCCTGAATACGTTTTTCGATTTCGGAGTTTTGGATGCAAGGCGGATAGGAAACCGCAAAGCTTGCTTTACCGGCTTCAATCTTGCGGTTGCGGATTTCAAGACGTCCGAATTCAGGATCCACTACGTCGAGTTTGAATGCCCGTTCGGTATTCATGTTGTTGATGAAGAAAGTGTTTACCCATGTGTAGATATCTTCAGGATTCGCAAATTCTACTTCGTAAACGGAACGTCCGCGTTCAGCATAGACAACCGGGTACTTGCAGTCCGGAGTCCACCCTGCTACTGGAGGTTTTTTGTATTTTAAGTAAGTCGGGACATCTTCCATACCGGTTTCTTCGTTGGTGCCGAATAAGATCCAGATCGGATGTTTTGTTTTGATGCCTAAATCCTTCATTGCTTTTAATGCATAGAGGCAGCTGAGCAGTGGTCCTTTGTTATCGAGAACGCCGCGGCCGTACAAGCGGCCATCGCGCACCTCCGGTTCGTAAGCTGGAGACGTCCAGCCTGTTCCTTCCGGTACAACGTCAACGTGTCCGAGAACGCCGATATAATCACTGTCATCGCCTTCGCCGTATTTAGCGATGCCGACCTGATCCGCAACTACTTCTGTTTCAAAGCCAAAGCTTTTTGCAAGTTTCAAAGCTTCATCGAGAGCTTTTCTTGGTCCGAGTCCATAAGGAGCGTGTTCTGCTGGTTCGGACTGCTTGGAATCGATGGAAACGATCTTGCAGATTCCTTCGAGCATTTCATCTTTTTGATTTTCAATTTTTTCAAGAAGTCTGGCTTCCTGTTCTTTCATGTCCATCACGTTTTTCTTCTCTTTCCACAACGATTTGTTCTGCTCACCTTTCATTTCTTCATTGAACGAGCAGAACAAACCTGGATCATCATTTGCGCAATTGCGAGTGTGTTTTTCTCACTCGCGATTTTCTTTAAGAATCACAATTGCAGTTTTGATATTGCTTCTTATTTCCAAACCAATGGTGCAGTACGAGTCTTCATGTAGTTGTCCATCCATTCTTCGGATGCAACTTCGAAGTACTGTTTGCCGTTTTCGTCAAACTTAACGAGGTAAACAGTTGGTTCAAGGTTTTCAGTTGCAACAGCAAAAGAGAAACCTTCGATGTTTGTTGCGCATCCCCATTCGCCTTTGTTGTTCATTGCGATTAAGGATAAGTCACCAGCTTTACCGCGGCGTGCTTTTAATTTAGCGTCGAGTTCAGCGACTGCGCTGTCGCATGCTTCCTGAGGAGTCATGCCTTCTTTCATACGGCGAACGATTTCGTAGGAAATGCAGCCTTTCATTAAGTCTTCACCGAGACCAGTTGCAGAAGCACCGCCGACTTCACTGTCCGCATAGAATCCGCTGCCTACGATCGGGCTGTCGCCGACACGCCCGGATTTCTTCATGAATAAACCTGACGTACTTGTAGCAGCTGTCATAGAGTTTTTGGAGTCTAAGCAGACCATGCCGACGGTATCATGACCAGCATATGGTTTCAGTTCTCTCTGTTCCTGAGCTTTGAGGTTTTCTTCAACCAGACGGTTATGATAATGAGTTCTAGCACGTTCGGTTAACATGTTTTTGCGTTCAAAACCGTTTTTGTGAGCATATTTTTCAGCGCCGGCGCCAACCAGGAAGTTGTTGACCGGTTCGCTCGCTAATTTGCGGGCTACAGAAACTGGGTTTGCATAGTCTTTGATTGCACCGACAGCTCCGATGGACAGCGTATCCCCATCCATGAATGCGGCATCGAGTTCAACGACTTCTTCTTCGTTTGGCAGTCCGCCGTAGCCAACGCTCTTGTAGTATTCAAAGTCTTCAACAGCACGAATTGCTGTTTCAATCGCATCTGCAGAGCTGGCGCCTTTTTCCAGCATTGATTCCGCTTCGCTGATGCCTTCTAAAGCCATACGCCATGTTGCGATAATTCCGTACATCGATGATGTCCTCCTTGATAGTAAAGTTTTGCCTAGTTTTAGGAAAAAAATTGTTTTAAAAAAGAGAGCCCGAAAGCTCTCCATAGTTTTTTCGTATTTCCAAGATTCTAGTAGCAGAAATCTTTTTCCATTGCTGTAACATCTTTGTGATCAGCGAGAGCTGCGCCGAGCTGACACATATGTTCGAGAGCCTCGTTCAGGCCGACTTCACCTTTTTTCGGTCCTCTTACAATAGGAATACGAGATTTGAATTGTTCAATTGTTTCGTCGTTTTCTTTGGACATGCAAGCAAGAGTAGCAATGCCTGTATTGTTCTTAATGCTTTCGCACACAGTAGCAGCCATTAATGCATAGTCTTTGTAGTTGAATGTCGGTCCGCAGAAAACGATATCTGGTTTTAATTTCGTCGCTAAAGCAGTGATCTTGCGTGTAATTTCTTCCGGGTTTTCCAGGAAGGTTCCGTTGCCGCAGTAAACGCATGCGACAACTTTTTCATCGTTTGCTTTTAAGAAACGATCCATCATTACAGCAGGACCTACAACTTCTTTTGTAGCTTTTAAAGGAACCATCTTATCGTCTTTAGTTCCCTGACCAGCCTGAATCTGGTCATAAACCATCATGACTCTTTTCATTCGATACCACCTGATCATTTTTCTGGATAGTTGAGTTCAAGAATTTGATTCATTTGCAAGACATAAATAATCAAACACAAAAGCTTATTAAACAGACATGAACCCGATCCAGCTGCTGCATATTCGCTGCAGCAGCCAGAATTCAACGCGCCATGTCGCGTTCGGTTCATGGAAATAAAATCGTCAAACGTTAGAACTGATATAAATTTTTGTTTTTAGCAATTGCTAGAATCGATTAAAGATCTGCCAAGTCGAGATCATCAAGATCGATTTCTTCTTCGCCAGATTCCTGAGCGCTTCTTTCTTCTTCAAGATACTGACGATCCAGTACTTTGATGAATGGCAGGTAAACGAATACACCTAATACCAGCAAGAATGCCTGGAATAATGCACCAACCCAGTTTGTAGCTAAGAAACCGGAGATGATTACTGGCATTGTCCAAGGAATGTTAATACCGTTGCAAGGTGGGAACAGACCCATGTTCATCGCAAAGTAAGTTAAGATAATGTTCATCATTGGAACAAGGATGAACGGAATGGCGATAACTGGGTTCAATACGATTGGAAGACCAAATACGATTGGTTCGTTGATATTGAAGATACCAGCAACTAAAGACAGTTTGCCAAGTTCGAGAACTCGTTTGGATTTGCAGAAGAACAGCATTGCAATCAACAGAGATAAAGTGGATCCGCATCCGCCGAATGTAGCGAATAAGTCCTGAAACTGCTGAGAGATAATGTGCGCACCGTTTGCAACTGTGTAGCCAGCAGCGCCAACTTCACGGTATAAATCAAGGTTTTCAAGTGCAAGAGTCTGCAGAATTGGGTTGAATACAGCACCAACAACGGAACCACCGTTGATACCGAAGAACCAGAATAAGTGCAAGAAGATGTAAGCAACAATCATTGCACCTAATGTGTCACCAAGACCTAACAGAGGAGTCTGCAGGAACTTGAAGATAAAGTCAAATGCAGTTGTTCCGCAAGCAACAAAGATCAAGTTGATCAAGAAGAATGTCGTCATAACGATTGTTGCAGGGATTAATGCGGAGAAGGAAGCGACTACTGTAGGTGGAACGCCAGCTGGCATTTTGATAACCCATCCTTTTCTTTCTACCCATGCATAAAGCAGGACAGAAGCAATCGCAACGATGATACCTACGAACAATCCTTTAGATCCGAGCCATCCGAATTGGAGACCGCTGACTGCGGAAGTTGCGCCTTCAGGGATTTCAACAGCAGCACCATCAGCCATCAAAGTTTTGATATTTGCTGTAAAGGAGAATGGCATCAAGATGAACCAGGACATTAAGGCAACAGCAGCGCCGAAGATCGGTGTAGTGCCTTCTTCACGAGCCATGGAGTAACCAATACCCAGAGTTGCGAAGATAGCCATTAAAGAGAAGGTTGCATCAGAACATTTTGATAATAATGAAGCAAGGGAAAGATTCCCGATCATAAAGCCTTCTACAAATTCAACCCAAGCAGTGATTGGGAAGTTTGCAAGAAGAAGGAAGATAGATCCAGCGATCAGCAATGGAGTAGATACAAGGAAACCATCACGGATAGCGATCAAAAACTTGTTACGACCGATCGCACTCGCTAGCGGCATCATAACTTTTTCTAGTTTATCCATCATAATATGTTAATCTCACTCTCTGATATAATTCTATTTAGGTTGATCGCGATTCATATAGCCATATAGGTTCCGGTCTGGACAATTGGAAACCTATTCTAGCCGTGAAGCGCAGATTCATCCGACAAGTCTTATCTTCCAATCAAAGCGGCAAACTTTTGGAGGATAAGACTTTTCATTTCTTTTCTCTTAGTTTTTTTGTTTTAACGATTTTAATCTGAAGTTTTGTCATTGAGGAATAAGATTTTTATTCCAGAATTATTTGTTTTGCATCGATAAATCTTTAGTTCTTGTCCTTATTTTGCTTTTTTCATTTTTACGATAGCGGTTTTAAGAACCTTTTCACCGTTCATCATGCCGTAGTCACCAGCATCGATCACCATGATTGGAATTCCTTCTTTGCCATATTTTTCTTCAGTTTCTTTGAGCATGTATTTTACCTGCGGCCCAAGAAGAATTGCATCTGGACGATCATTTTCAATGATCTCGCCGAGTTTTCCATGCGGGAAAGCTTTAACTGAAATCGGCAGGTTGTGACTATCAGCTACTTTTTGCATATCAGCAGCTAACATGCTTGTTGACATACCTGCAGAGCAGAACAAATAGACTTTTTTCATGTGTCTGTTCCTCCTTTTGTCCTTGACTGTTTTAAGTATAAAACCCAAAATCGTGAGAATTTATCATACAATTTCACATCTCTAGGAAATGACGCCGAGGAAATAAGATATTTATGATTATCATTTAATCTTCATTAATTACTTTTCCGTTTCCTAGGCATAAATCAAAGGTTTCAATCATCACATAATTGCCCAAATTTCAAATATTTTCTCCTATTTGTGTGTTTTAAACCATACGAAAATTCTTGACATTTTTATTCTATCCGTTTCATGCAACATTCACAATATTTTTTTGCTTTTTTGTATTACTTTTTAATCTTGAAAAAACGAAATAATATGTGGGTTATTTATTTAATTACCTATTTAGTATTATTATATGTTTTGTATGTGTAATTTCCATATTTTAAAAAACCATATTTCTCCAATTGTTTTTGCATGATCCATTGATCAAGAAATTTATATTCAATTATAAGGGGTTTCAACCCTATATTTAGACTTCCGCTTGCCAATTTTCGAAATTTTATGGGACTTCAGAGTCTTTTCCTTGTTTGTTTTCCAAATTTTTGAACATTGGATCGGGTTTGATCACGAATCTGAAGCCTTTTTCTGAATTAGAAAAAATTCACCTTTTTCATACATTTTTCAGCCAAAAATTTCCTAACGGATTTCCTAGCATCCCAACAATTTTGATGCTTTTATTCTTAATTATGTGAAAATGTCAAACGCCAGGAAGAACCTGCTTTTTGTACTTCGGTTCTTCCTGGCGTTTTGTTTTTTAATAAATTTTCTATTTTTCAAACGAAAGATCGTTAGATCATCTGATCTTTTCTTTTTAAAGGAATTTCTTTTTCAACCGTGTTAGCAAGGTAGTCATGAATCATTCTTTTGCTTGGCGCCATCATTGAAAGAATTCCAGAAATAACCGTGATGATGATGGAAGCATAAAGCAAGTAACCGGAAAAGTTCAGGCCGGTTGACAAGGAAAGCATATCTTGCCATAAGCGGCTTGGGTTGAAGGCAACGCCTTCAAGAATCAGCAAACCGACAACTTGCCGCAAAAAGAGATCTTTGAATGTCAGCTTGCTGCCGTCAGTTTTTACGATCTGAATTCCCATTGTTCGTTTGCCGACTGTCTGACCTGGATAGACTTTATAAGGAATCCACAGGTAGTAGAACAGGGCAAACAGCAGACCTACAGTTCCAACCAAAAGTGCTTGTCCATCATTCGAAGCATCGGCAAGCTTGAATACGTTGACATTCGTCATGTTGTCGAGATCGTGCGTCATAAACATCCAGGAGAGGCAGAGCGGCAACATCATGCACAGCGCACCCAAAAACCAATCGATTAGATACGCCATCATTCGCTTGCTTTGATTAACACGGCATAACCGCTGGTCTAGAATCATTGTCAATTGCATTTTCAGGTGTTGAAACATAATTTATTCCTCCAAAATCGCGTTCATAAACGTATCATAGTTCTTCTGCCGTTTCAGTCTTGTAAAGCGGATCTGGTCGGATACCAATTGAATCCACCAATCAAAGAAAACACCAAGCAGCGCATTGTCTGCCTGCTTGATTCCTAACAGAATGACAAATTCAACATCGTATTCACCCCAGTGAATCGGCTTGTCCAGAAAAGCAATGGAAATCACGGATTCGTTGACATCACAGTTCAATGCGTGCGGCAACGCAAAACCTAACTGAAAGGAAGTCGGCGCAAATCTTTCGCGTTCAAGAATGTTCGTGTAGTAGTTTTCCGGAACCAATCCATCGGCTACTAGAGGATCTGTCATTCTCTTGAGAACATCTTCTACGTTTTTCGCCGGGAAATGATCATAGAAATATTCTTTCTTGATCAGACTTTTAATTCCGTTCACAAAGTCTTTTCTTCCCTTTTCCTTATCCATCTTATTGAGGCACTGGAAGATTTCCGCCTCGTTTTCTGGACTGTAGAAAATCGAAATATTGACGGTCGGAACATTCAGCGAATGAGCAAGCGGAATCGTGGTCAGAATCAGATCCGGATTGAGTTGACTGACACGCTTTTCCTCAAAGTTCTTTTCAATCCCGATAATATTGATCCGATCTTCAAATTGATTGCGGATTTTGCTAATAACGAGCGAACCTAATGCCTGATCATTCGGGAAAAACAGAAGAACGCGGTAGCGTTTGTTGATTGTGACTTTATTATAGCTAGCCCCAAAATGTAATGCGAGAAATCCCATTTCATCCTGGGAAATATTGATTCCCGTTATTTCCTTGAGTTTCTCTCCCGCACAGACCGCCATGTCGAAAATCAGTGGGAATTTCCAACGGATTTCATCAAGGTAGACATTGGTAATGGATGTTTTGTTTTCCATGCGATCAAACAAAGAACGCAAGTGAAGAGACAATCCTCGTATAAGTTCTTCGTCATCTTTCATGTTGACGCCGAAATGCTGATAGATCGACTGTAGCATTTCCAAAGTCACTTCATCGAGTTCATAGAGATTGCCTTCATAGACAATGGTGTTATCTGTAAACTCCAGCGCCTTTTTGCCCATCAGCAGCAAGGCAAGCTGTCGTTTTTCATTCTTATTAACTTTAAGCGGGTACAGTTTGGCAATCCGTTCATACAGATCGTCCGCCACCGCATATTCAACGGTCTTTTCGATCTGGGGATTTTCATTTCCATCTTCTATGGTATGGAACTGCATCATGCGCTTGAGTGCTACACCGACATGCATCAGCAGCATTGGGATTTCCATTTCACGGATCGAGTATCCGTGGGATTCCATGCAGGATGTCATCAGTTCCTTGCAGCGGTATAAATCAAATTCCGGATACAGCTTGGCGATACAGTCGATATTGAAGAAGTTTTCTTCGACTTCTTCCATTAACAGACGCTTGAACATCCGTCTTTTGTCGTACTCATCGCCGGAGAGGGAAACCCAGCCTTTGCGGTAGATTAAATCGAGACCGGTATCCGGCAGCATGCGGGTCCGGATCGTTTTCAGATCCTGCTCAACTGTATAGATACTGGCGCAAACCTGTTCGCACAATTCACTGATATGCGATTCGCGTACCGAAAGAAGCTTTTTCAGAATATAATCACACCGCTCCTTCGGGGTCTGCGGGATCACATTGGAATTCGAAACCTGTGTCGATTTCTTTTCGAGATGAAGCTTATAACCAAGCTGATAGGAAGACTCAATCCATCCATCTTCCATTTGATGATTGATGGCTTCAATATCACTGCGAATCGTGCGTGTAGAGACGTGCATAATCAGCGCTATGTCCTTCCCTTTCACCCAATCATTTTCCTTATCCAAAAAAGCGATGATCTTTGACTGCCTTTCGTTCATGAACCAAATTCCTTCTCTTTCCAGTTTATATTATGGGATTTCTGTGTAAGATTTTTTCACACCTTGCTTCCTATCGTTAGGAAGTGAATCAACTGAAGATTAAAAATCACCTCACCTATACTTTCAGTGGTGATAAAAAATGTTCAAAAAATTAATCGAACCAGCGACAATCCAAAACAAGCAGATCAGGCTGGCATACTCCATTATCCTGATCGTCTGCAGTTCTCTGCTTCAGACATTTGTTATTCAGACCTTCATGAATCCGTGCAACCTGCTGTCCAGCGGCTTTACTGGACTTGCATTGCTGATCAACAAGATTTCCACCCTGTTTGGAATGAACATTCCTACTTCCGTCTCGATTCTGTGCCTGAATATTCCTTGTGCATTATTCTGTGCAAAGAGAATCTCCAAACGGTTTACTTTCCTTTCGTGCATCCAGTTTTCCTGCACCTCTTTTTTCCTGACTGTATTTAACTTCCAGCCAATTCTTGATGACATTCTGCTCAATATCGTCTTTGGCGGATTCTTATATGGAATGGTTACCGTTATCGCTCTGCGGACTGATGGCTCAACAGGCGGAACCGACTTCCTCGCCCTCTATATTTCCGACTTGCTCCACAAGAGTATCTGGAACTACGTCTTTGTCTTCAACATGACGTTAATCATCATCTTCGGATCGATGTTCGGATGGGAATATGCGGGTTACTCTATTCTGTTCCAGCTGATTTCGACCAAAACCATCGATAACTTCTATAACCGTTACGCTCAGGTCCTGATTGAAGTCACTACCCGTAAATGTGATGATGTTACAACTGCCTATCAGAAGGCATTCCATCATGGCATGAGTGTCATCGAAGCATATGGTGCCTACAATCACCAGACTGTTTACTTATGTAAGTCGATTGTCTCTACGTACGAAGAACAGGAAGTTATCCGTACGATCCATGAAGCGGATCCTGATGCCCTGATGTATTCGCACAAGATCGATAGTTTCCACGGAAGCTTCTATCGCCGACCTATTGAATAAATGGATCATCTATACGACAGAAATCAGCCCAATTTCTGTCGTATGCATGACCAGCGCCCAATTCTCCTTGTATGGGCAGAAGATGCGCTTATGTGACTATGCTGATTAAAAATGCTCCTAATTCTGGTATTTCCTCTTCATTTTACCGGATTATCTCCATCATTCATAGATATCCGACTTCCACCATTAGTTCATTCACACCCCTTTGATTTGCATCAGTCATCTTTTGCCCGAATCGCCAGCTTCTTTGCAGCAGAAGCTGGCTTTTTGTTTGGACCAGTATCTAATATCCTTCGATTAATATCCTTCGATCTTTCCGGTTTTCTTTCTTCTCATCTTTTTTTCAGATAAGGCTTGACGCATTATTTCAATGTGTTAGACTTCTCTTGCTTATCGGAGGCTTTGAAAGCGTAATTCACGGCCGGACAAGATTACGGATATACGCTCTGCCGGAGGAATTTCTTACGTATAAGATTTTCCGGACAAGACAGACGTCCCTGTTCGTCGATTCTTGTCCGGCTTTTTTTTGTAAGGAGGTAAATGTGATGGATGTTTTAACAGGAAAAATCAGAACCGTCTATTTAAAGTACTTCTGGAGTGCGTTTGGCAGCACGATGATCTCTTCAATCTACTCGCTTGTCGATATGGCTGTCGTCGGTCAGTATCAGGGTCCTCAGGGAACCGCTGCACTCGCGGTAGTCGCTCCGCTCTGGAATATTATCTACAGTCTCGGTCTGTTAATGGGTATCGGTGGCGGAGTGCTGTTCAGCATGGAAAAAGGAAAAGGACAGGTGGCAGGAAAACGTCCAAATGAATATTTTTCGGCAAGCATGATCGGATCTGTTCTTTTTGCGGTGATGGCATGGGTTTTAATCCTTTTTTGTCAGAAGCCTGTTCTGTATGCGTTCGGTGCGGATGAATCGTTACTCGTTTTAGCGCAGAACTATCTGAAACCGATTCAGTATGTGTTCCCTGTCTTCCTGTTTAACCAGGCTCTTGCTGCTTTCTTAAGAAATGACGGAGCACCGGCTCTTGCCACTGCCGGGGTGATTATCGGCGGAATCTTCAATATTTTTGGTGACTATTTCTTTGTGTTCGGATTAAACATGGGCATCGAAGGGGCCGGTCTTGCGACTGGTCTGGGCGCTCTGATTACCTTTGGAATTCTGATGATCCACTTCTTTACCCGCAAGAACACGCTGAAACTGATGCTGCCGCACCATTTCTTCCACAAGTTCGGGCGCATTCTCGTCACCGGCTTTTCCTCATTCTTTATGGATTTAGCAATGGGGATTCTGACGATTCTGTTCAACCAGCAGATCATGAAATATCTCGGCGGGGATGCACTTGCGATTTACGGTCCGATCATCAACATTTCGACGATCGTTCAGTGCTGTGCCTATGCGGTCGGTCAGGCTGCCCAGCCGATTCTTTCGACAAACTACGGAGCCGGTCTGTATAGCCGTGTTAAGGAAACGCTGCGCTATGCTTTATATACAGTTTCAATTTTCAGCATTCTCTGGACCGCATTCAGCGTAGCCGTACCGAATGCCTACATCTATTTATTTATGAAACCGACAGAATCCATCCTGCGGATGGCACCGGGTATCATCCGGGCGTACAGCCTGTCTTTTCTTCTGCTGCCACTGAATATTTTCTCGACGTACTACTTCCAAGCTCTTTTAAAGCCGAAAGCTGCATTCGTGATCTCGATTCTGCGCGGTTTTCTGATCAGCGGAGGTTTGATTCTGCTGCTGCCCTTATTCTTGAATGCCGATTCCATCTGGTTTGCGATGCCGGTCACTGAACTGGTTACGGCAGTCTATGTGGTAAAGATGATCCGTCACTATACTGACAACTTATAGTCACAGACTATTTTTTAAGCTTTTATGGTTCATGCTGCGTTCAATGTCCTGTACTTTTCGGTACGGGGCTTTTTGTTTCCTATTATCCCGTACAATGCGATAAAACATGTTTAGTGCACATAAATCATCACTTGACGAATAACACTATACTTCCACTCCAGAAAATTGATGAATTCTACTATTAAATCACGGTTCTCAGCGGACACTCAGCAAATTTCTCATCGAGAATGCGACTTATATCCATGAATACTCCATACAGCAGACTGCCGATGAGACTTTTAGCTTCACATACACATTAATCCGGTTTGTGGCTTACTCTGCTCAGATGGTATCTATCTGTGACTGGACTTTTCCCAGCAAGATCTATCCCAAATTCACACGATCGAGTAGGCAAGTAATTAGCTGACCTCTCACACCACCCTGCGTACGGATC
>JBJEFF010000051.1:0-14044 GCA_051873775.1 Allobaculum sp.
GAACTGTTTAACGGTATCGATGTGTTTTTCCAGGTTCGCACAGCCGTCTAATAATGCCTGTACGTTTTCCTGACCGAGGTCTTCGTAAGCCACACCGCCATGCTGTTTAAGCGCACGGATTGTAGCAACGATGACTACTGCATTCGGATGCAGGTTCGCCATGCGGCATTTGATATCGAGGAATTTTTCAGCACCTAAATCAGCACCGAATCCTGCTTCTGTCACAACATAGTCAGCCATCTTCAGAGCTGTTTTTGTTGCGATGACGGAGTTGCATCCGTGAGCAATGTTCGCAAATGGTCCGCCATGGATGAATACAGGGTTATGTTCGAGAGTCTGAACGAGGTTTGGTTTGATGGCATCTTTCATAACCATCGCCATAGCACCTTCACATGCTAAGTCACGGACATAAACCGGCTTGTCATCATAAGTCCAGCCGACTAACATGTCCCCGAAACGTTTTTTCAGATCCATTAAATCATCAGCTAAGCAAAGAGCAGCCATAATTTCGGAAGCAACAGTGATGTTGAATCCGTCAGTCCGTTCGATCCCGTTCACTTTCGATCCCTGACCGATTTCAATCTGACGTAAAGTACGGTCGTTCATATCGAGGCAGCGTTTGAATGTGATGCGGTTCGGATCAAGATTCAGTTCGTTCCCCTGATACATATGGTTATCGATCATTGCGCAAAGCAGGTTGTTTGCGGTTGTGATCGCATGCATGTCACCTGTGAAGTGGAGGTTGATATCTTCCATCGGGACAACCTGAGCGTATCCGCCGCCGGTTGCACCGCCTTTAAGACCGAAGACTGGTCCTAAGGAAGGTTCACGTAAAGCAACTAAAGTATTTTTACCGATACGGTTGAGCGCATCAGCCAGACCGACTGTTGTGGTGGACTTACCTTCACCGGCTTTCGTCGGGTTAATGGCCGTAACCAGGATCAGTTTGCCGTCTTCATTCCCGTCTAAATCTAAAGCATGGATGTCAACTTTTGCTTTTGTCTTGCCATAAGGTTCAACTGCATCCATGGGAATATTTGCCTTTGCTGCAATTTTTTCAATTGGCTCAAGGACACATTCCTGAGCGATCTCTAAATCAGTCTTAGCCATTTATCTCAAGTCCTTTCTTCCGATATCGTGACGGCAGAACAGCTTGTCGCACTGGACTTTTTCAATCTGCCGGTAAGTATTCTGCATTGCATCTTCGAGCTGGTCAGCCATGGTAACAACCATCAGAACACGACCGCCGTTTGTGAGCAGCTTGCCGTCTTCCAGTTTCGTTCCCATGTGGTAAACCAGACCGTCGACATCTTCTGCGCCTTCAATGACTGCGTTCTTCGTGGATCCGGCCGGATAGCCTTCAGAAGCAAGAACTACGCCATGGCTGGTTTTGTCAGACCATGTCAGTTCAGGTTCTTTGTTGTCCATGACATCGAGGATGTTCTGAACAAAGTCACTTGTTAAACGGCACAGAATCACTTCTGCTTCCGGATCACCGAAACGGCAGTTGAATTCAATGACTTCGATTCCGCGTTTCGTAACCATTAATCCGCCATACAGGAAACCGGTGAACGGGCAGCCTTCCTGGCAGAGGGCTTTTGCCATTGGTTTCATGATGGTTTCCATTGCCGTATCCACCATCTCTTTAGTGATTGCGCGTACCGGAGAATAGGAACCCATTCCGCCTGTATTCGGACCGGTATCGTCATCGCCGACCCGTTTGTGGTCCTGAGCGCATTCGAGCGGATAAACCTGTTCGTCATGAACAAGAGCGATTAAGGAGAACTCGAAACCTTCGAGGAATTCTTCAATAACAACGCTGTTGCCCGGGATTTCAAACGCAATCTTCAGAGCGTCGATCGCCATATCGAGATCCGTCGCAACAGTGACCCCTTTACCAGCTTTCAGACCGTTTTCCTTGATGACAATCGGAGCACCTTTTTCTTTTACATAAGCTTCGGCAGATTCGTAATTATCAAATGTCTGATAGTCAGCAGTCGGGATATTGTATTTTTTCATCAGGCCTTTGGCAAAATCCTTGGACGCTTCAACCTGGGCCGCTGACTTAGTCGGGCCGAAGATTTTGAGACCTTCTTCTTCAAATGCATCAACGATACCATCAGCGAGCGCATTTTCCGGTCCGACGATCGTTAAGTCAATGCCTTCTTTTTTCGCAAAGTCAGCCAGTCCCTGAATATCAGAGTCGGAAATCTCCACTAACTGACCAATCTGCGCCATGCCCGGGTTTCCCGGCGCGCAGTATAACTGGTCGCAAAGGGCGGACTTGGAAGCCGCTAAAGCAAGAGCGTGCTCCCGTCCTCCTTTACCTATAACAAGAATTTTCATAATTGAGTCAACCTCAGATTAGTGCTTGAAGTGACGGACGCCGGTGAAGACCATGGCAATTCCGTTCTTGTTGCATTCTTCGATAGACAGGTTATCCTTGATGGATCCGCCCGGCTGGATAATTGCTGTTACGCCGGCTTTGACTGCTTCTTCAACAGTATCCGGCATCGGGAAGAAGGCATCGGATGCCATAACGGAACCTTTAGCTTTTTCGCCAGCCTGTTCGATCGCAATCTTGGCCGCACCAACACGGTTCATCTGTCCGGCACCGACACCGATGGTCTGATTGTCTTTTACGAGAACAATCGCATTGGATTTAACGTGTTTAACGATATTCCAGCCGAATAAAAGCTGTTCGAGTTCAGCTTCAGTCGGTTTGCGGTCTGTCGGGCAAGTCAGATCTTCGACTTTCAGTTTATGATTATCCATATCCTGAACTAACAGGCCATCGTTAACGTTTGTATATTTCAGAGTGTTATTCGGTTCGAGAGTTGTATCCAGTTCGAGCAGACGGATATTTTTCTTCTGAGTCAGGATTTCGAGAGCTTCTGGTTCGAATCCCGGTGCAATGATGATTTCGAGGAAGATCTTGGACAGTTTGTTTGCGAGTTCTTCATCAACTACATCATTGAGAGCAACGATACCGCCGAAGATGGAAATCGGGTCGGAATCATAAGCTTTGTCCCATGCTTCGTTGATCGTAGCGCCGATCCCGACACCGCACGGGTTCATATGTTTCAGGCCGACAGCAGCTTTCTTGCCTTCGAAATCTTTGAGGACTTCGATGGCAGCGTTGCCATCCTGAATGTTGTTGTAGGAGAGTTCCTTACCATGCAGCTGTTTTGCGTTTGCTAAGGAATACTGAGGTTTCATGCCTTTATAGAAAGCAGCTTTCTGGTGCGGGTTTTCACCGTAACGCAGATCCTGAACTTTATCGAAAGTGATGGTCATGCTTTCCGGGAACTGGTCGCCGCATTTCTTGGTCAGGTAGTCAGCGATCATCGCATCGTAACGTGCTGTATGACGGAAGACTTTTGCGGCTAAGTGTTCGCGGGTTTCTAAAGTTGTTTCCCCGTTTGTTCTGATTTCTTCAAGAACTTTTGCGTAATCGTTCGGATCGCAGATGACTGGGATATAGCGGTAGTTCTTGGAAGCAGAACGTAACATGCTTGGTCCGCCGATATCGATGTTTTCGATGATTTCTTCATGAGTAACGCCCTCTTTCTGGACGGTTTCCTTGAATGGATATAAGTTGACGCAGACTAAATCAATGTACTGGATACCGAGTTCATTGATCTGACGAACATGATCCGGGTTGTCACGTACGCAAAGTAATGCGCCATGAACGTTCGGATGGAGAGTTTTTACACGGCCATCCATGATTTCAGGGAATCCTGTTACATCAGAGATGGAAATAGTCTCAACACCGGCATCGCCTAAAGCTTTGCGGGTTCCGCCTGTGGAAATAATTTCGTAACCGGCGTCAACAAGCCCTTTGGCAAAATCGACTAATCCAGTTTTATCTGAAACGCTGATTAATGCTCTTTTCATTCTTATCTCCTATTTTTCTCATCTGTCCTGCGCCCGGTTTTCCGGGCGGAACAGATTTTTATTGTGGGTTAATGCGTAATTCTCTTTACTGCTTTTCTTATATTTCTTATTTCTATTTCTAGTGCCTCGAAGTTTTTGTGCTTCGTTTTGTTTTGATGAAAGTTTGAAGTATGTCTTACTTGCGCTCTTCAATCTGTTTGGCAGCCATGTTCACACCTCGGTAGAACAAGTCATATTCCTTGGCATGAACAGCGGTTTCAAGCTGGTCGAGCGTCCATTTTGGGTCAATGTCGACTCTTTCCTGAATAATCAGCTGACCCTGGTCAATCTGATCATCAATGAAATGAACGGTAACACCGGTGTGATCCACTTTGGCTTCATAAGCATCCTGAATGGAATGTGCACCCGGGAATGCAGGAAGCAGTGCCGGATGCAGATTGACGATCGCATTCGGATACGCTTCAAGTAATGTCTTGCCGACAATGCGCATATATCCGGAAAGAATGATGATTTCCACATCAAGTTCCTTCAGCCATGTCAGAATATCTGCTTCATAGCCGGCTTTGTTTTCATACGCTTTCGGGTTGTACCAACGCTGAGGAACACCAAGGCGATCCGCTTTGCCGCGGACAGCTGCATTTTCCTTGTCGCAGACAAGACCGACAATGTTCACATCTAATAAGCCTTCTTTAGATTTTTCCATTAAGGCTTCAAAGTTCGTACCGCTTCCGGATGCGAAGACGATGGCTTTCATCGATGGAGCTCCACTTCACCGGATTCAGTAACAACACCGATCTGGTAGCTGTCCTGATTGACTTCCTTGAGAAGAGCCTGAACTTTTTGGGCATCTGCAGGATCTACTGCGATCACGAAACCGATACCCATGTTGAAGACGTTGTACATTTCCTGTTCGGTAATGCTGGAACGTTTCTGGATGAAATCGAAAATTGCAGGACGCGGGAAGCTGTCAAGATTGATGGAAACACCTAAGCCTTCCGGTAACATTCTCGGAATGTTTTCAAAGAATCCGCCGCCGGTGATGTGAGCCATACCGTGGAGGTCAACTTTACCGAATAAGTGTTTAACCGGTTTTACGTAGATGACAGTTGGTTCGAGTAAAACGTCACCTAAACGTTTGCCGCCGAGTTCTTCAAATTCTGCATGAGGATCGCAGTGATTGTCTTTGAAGAGAACTTTACGGACGAGAGAGAAACCGTTGGAATGAACACCGGAAGATGGCAGACCGATCAGAACGTCGCCGCTCTTTACGTTTTCATTCGTTAACAGGTTTTTACGGTCCACTGCACCAACGCAGAAACCAGCTAAGTCATAGTGGTGAACATCGTACATGTCCGGCATTTCAGCAGTTTCACCGCCGATTAATGCACAGTCGGAAAGTACGCAGCCATCAGCAACGCCTTTAACGATCTGTTCAATCACTTCAGGATGGTTTTTGCCGACTGCAATGTAGTCGAGGAAGAATAACGGAGCTGCCTGCTGAACCAGAACGTCATTGACGCACATGGCAACCGCATCGATACCGATTGTATCGTGACGGTCCATTTCAAAAGCCATCATTAATTTTGTTCCGACACCGTCTGTACCGGAAACCAGAACAGGATCTTCAAATCCTGCTGCCTTTAAATCAAACATGCCGCCGAAAGCACCGATGGAATCCATTGCTCCGGCAACTTTTGTCCGTGCGACGTGGGATTTAATACGTCTAACACTGTCGTAACCAGCCTCTAAATCGACGCCGGCTGCTTTATATTGATCAGCCATAAATTTACCTTTCTGATTCTGTATTTCTGTATCTCAAAACATTCCTCCACCTGCGGTCATGGTCATTTTTTATACCGCAGGCAGGGAACAATTATTTATTACGGATTAAGTACGGATTGCCTACTTATTGACTGGAATGATGATCTTCCCAGCCTTTGGGATTGATTGGTTATTCGCCTTTGTGAGTAAAGAACGCAACACCGGATTCGAAGATATTCTGGTCGCGGTCGCCGTCGATGTTCTTGAACAGACCGTCTTCATAGCGTTCACTGTGACCCATCTTACCGAGGATCATACCGTCTTCGGAGAGAATACCTTCAATCGCAAGGCTTGTTCCGTTCGGATTGTATTCGCCGTTCATTGTCGGTTCGCCGTTCGGATCAACGTACTGAGTAGCGATCTGACCGTTCGCTTCAAGTTTTTTGAGCAGTTCTTCGCTAGCCATGAACTTACCTTCACCATGGGAGATTGCCACGGAGTGGATCTGACCCGGTTCGAAGTTCTGCAGCCATGGAGAACGGTTGGATGTAATACGTGTTTTTGCGATGTGAGAAACGTGACGGTTGATGTCGTTTCTGAACAGAGTCGCAAGTTCTTCTACATCGTGAGAGCTGTCGCCGAATGGCAGCAGTCCGGATTTAACAAGAGCCTGGAATCCGTTGCAGATACCGAGAATGAGACCTTCGTTGGCACGCATCTTGTCGATTGCAGCCGCAATGCGCGGGTTGCGCAGAACGGAAACGATGAATTTACCGGAACCATCTGGTTCATCAGCTAAGGAGAATCCGCCAACAAGCATCATGATCTGGGCATTTTCGATTTCGTTTGCGAGTGTTTCGATGGATTCACGGATGTGATCAACGTCGAGGTTGTTGAAGACAACGATATGAACTTCAGCACCGGCACGTCTGAATTTTGCAGCGGTATCGAGTTCACAGTTCTGACCCGGGAATACCGGAATCACAACAACCGGTTTGTCGACTTTCACTTTGGAGAAGCGTTTTTCGCCTTTGAATAAAGGAGAATCCACTTTTTCGTCGCTTCCCGCAACTGTACGCGGATACAGAGTGTGGTAGCGGCTTGTCCAGTGATCGTAAGCGTCTTTGAGTGAAACCTGTTCGTCGTTGATGGTCAGGTTCTGTTCTTCAACCGTTGTACCGATCTTCTTCCAGTTTGGAAGATCAACAGTTTCAGCGGTTTCCACTAGCAGGCAGCCAGGACGGTATGCGTATGGCTGTTCCACTTCGATTTCGGCACCGATTTCGTTACCGAATGCCATGATTGCAGTGGCAGCACCGACACCGCCATCTTTAACAAGACGGGCAGAACGGATGTTTCCGGCTTTGTTCTGGGCGAGAACATTTGTGAAGTTTTCCTTAATCTGTGCGTAGTTCGGTTCGAAGTTTTCAAGTGGTGTGTGTTCCACTAAATAGATATTGGATCCGGCCTGCTGGAATTCGCCGCAGGTGATCGCATCCGTTTTCGCAGTGGTTACGGCGAAAGTAATTAACGTTGGCGGAACATGGATGTCGTTGAATGTTCCGCTCATGGAGTCCTTACCACCGATAGCCGGTGTTCCGAATTCCATCTGGGCATTGACTAAGCCGAGCAGTGCTTCTAACGGGTAGCCCCATTTTTCAGCATCGTGGCCTAAACGTTCAAAGTATTCCTGGTTGGTCAGGCGTGCAGTTAGCGGATCAGCACCTAAAGCGCTTAAGCGGGCTAATGCTTCAACAACGGAGTACTGCGCACCGAGCCATGGTGAGAAGCGGGAGAGTTTCGGATCGAAACCGTAAGTCATTAAGGAGCAGGTTGTTGTGAATCCGTCTACTGGCAGTTTCTGTACAGAACCGATTTCCGGTGTGTGCTGAGTCTTACCGCCGAATGGCATCAGGACGGTGCTCTTACCGATGGAGGCATCGAACATTTCAGCAAGACCGCTCTGGTCAGCTGTGTGATCCTGTTCGAGAACGTCAAGCAGGTTTGTTTCTTTAGAATTTACAACCCATGGGTTGCATGCTTCTTCACCCGGTTTCATGATGACGTCAACTTTCTGACGGACACCATTCGTATCGAGGAATTCACGGTCTAAATCGACGATGACATCGCCGCGCCATTTCATGATCAGGCGTTTGTCGGCACGAACATCGGCAACTTTGATCGCATTCAGGTTTTCTTTTTCGCATTCTTTGAGGAATGCATCGAGGTCTTTGGCATCAATGCAGACAGCCATTCGTTCCTGGGATTCGGAAATCGCAAGTTCAGTACCATCAAGACCGGTGTATTTAACTGGTACAGCATCGAGGTTGATATCCAGACCATCTGCTAATTCACCGACTGCAACCGATACACCGCCGGCACCGAAGTCGTTGGCTTTCTTGATTAAGCGTGTCGCATCAGGGTTACGGAATAAACGCTGCAGCTTACGTTCCATAACCGCATTACCCTTCTGGACTTCAGAAGAGCATGTATCTAAGGAAGTATCATTGTGTTCCTTGGAGGATCCGGTTGCACCACCGATACCGTCACGTCCGGTTGCACCACCGATATAGACGATGACATCACCGGCAGCCGGCTGTTCACGTTTAACGTGATCTTTCGGAGCAGCACCAACTACACCGCCGACTTCCATACGTTTAGCCACGTATCCTTCATCGAAGATTTCTTCAACGTAAGTGGTTGCTAAACCGATCTGGTTACCATAAGAAGAGTAACCGCGCGCAGCCGTCTTGGAAATTTTGGACTGCGGAAGTTTGTGTTCGA
The DNA here is from genome assembly GCA_051873775.1 of Allobaculum sp. Lineage (GTDB taxonomy): Bacteria > Bacillota_I > Bacilli_A > Erysipelotrichales > Erysipelotrichaceae > Allobaculum. The sequence continues at coordinate 8,443 of JBJEFF010000051.1, forward strand.
GAGTTTCGGACAGAGGAGCTGTGACATCTGCAGCACCGGTAATACGCATGGCCTGATAAACGTAGCTGCGTCCGGACAGCGGGTCACGGATTGCACCACCGATGCAGGTTGCGGCACCACCGAATGGTTCGATTTCAGTCGGGTGGTTATGCGTTTCGTTTTTGAACATGAGTAACCATGGTTCAGGTTTGCCATCCACGTCAACTTCGATTTCGATCGAGCAGGCGTTGATTTCATCGCTGACTTCCTGGTCATCGAGTTTGCCGCGTTTACGTAATGTGCGTCCTGCGATTGTCGCAAGATCCATTAATGTAATCGGCTTTTCTTCACGGCCGGTTTCCTTGCGTAAGTCAAGGTAAAGCTGCCATGCTTTAGAAAGCTGTTCATTGAAAGTCGCGTCTTCAAAATGAACGTTTTGCAGGATAGTTTCGAATGTTGTATGACGGCAGTGGTCGGACCAGTAAGTATCCAGAACACGGATTTCCGTCATGAACGGATTGCGGTGCTTGCTGTTTTTGAAGTAGTCCTGAATGAAGGCTAAATCTTCAGTAGACATCGCCAGACCGAGTTCGTCGCGTAAAGCCGCGATTTCCTCTTCGCTTAAATCGATAAATCCTTCAAGTACAGGGACATCTTTAATATCGACATTCTGGCTGTCGTCGAGAACGTCCATGTTCTTCTTGCGGGATTCTACCGGGTTGATCATGTAGCGTTCGATTGCAGCAAGCTGTTCGTCAGTGACATGATCCATCACCATCAGTGTGCCGGAATGGATACGGACATCTTCCTTGTTGTTGAGCAGCATTAAGCACTGCATTGCGGAATCCGCACGTTGGTCATACTGTCCCGGCAGGAATTCATATGCCAGTACAGTTTTGCCTTCGAGATCGAGATCGCTCTCGACAAGAACATCATCGATTGCCGGTTCGGCAATGACGTTCTTTTCCAGTAAGGCTAAGTCGTTTTCATCGGCATTAAAAATGTCGTAAATGACATACAGTTCAACACTGAAGTCATCGTCTAAAGAAAGATCTTTTTTCAGGGTTTCCTGTAAAGACTTACTTTCTACCATGTAGGCAGGTTTCTTTCGAATCAGTCTACGAGTATTCATCTGATTTCATTTCCTCTTTTAACCCTAAGGGTATTTCATCTCGCCTCTCCTTATATATTCTGATTATGGCTGTTTCCCTTTTGTACCTGCCCAATCTCCCAGGCATGAAAAAAGGGATCCGGAATACGATAAGTCAGAGGTTATAAAGTGAGCGAGAAATGCACGTTTTTAATTTTCTTCTAAATAAGATTGTTTTAAAACAGATTCTTTCTGATCTGCTTTAAATTTTTCAAGAATTGTCCGCATTTTCGGATCGGAGAGAGCGAGAATCTGTCCGGCAAGGATTGCGGCATTCTTGGCACCGGCTTTTCCGATTGCGACAGTTGCGACCGGCACGCCGGAAGGCATCTGCACTGTGGAAAGAAGGCTGTCCATACCGCCGAGAGCGGATGTCTGCATCGGGATACCGATGATCGGCAGAATCGTGGAGCTTGCGAGTACGCCTGCTAAATGCGCAGCCCCGCCGGCTGCTGCGATAATGACCTGAATACCATTTGCCTGAGCATTTCTGGACAGTTCGAGAACGGCATCCGGTGTACGGTGTGCAGAAAGAACGCGTACTTCGTAAGGAATTTCGAGCGCTTTAAGCTGGTCGAGGCATCCTTCCATGACAGGAAGATCCGAGCGGCTTCCCATGACGACTAAAACTTTTGCATTTTCCATCAATTGTTCCTGTTCCTTTCACTTGTTCAATGTCCACTTGAACATCGTATTTTGAGGATCTCTTTATGGGTTTTCATTGGTCGTTTTGGCTTTGCCTTTGAAAGGCGAAACACAAAAAGCGTACCGCTTTTTTACAAGAAGGTACGCAAAAAGATTGCTTCAATCATGATAACTTTTGATGTCTAAAGTCATGACCATAACCTTACCCCCAAAAGCTTTGCAGGTTGTTCTGCGAGACTATCCTATTCAAAGGAGAGAGCCTTTTCAATCCCTTACAATGAAATCGCTAAGATTTTTCAAGATGTGTCACTTAGAGGCTGTTATGAAACACTTTTGGAATCTTTTTAATTCGGATAATTTTATTTCATTGAATCCAAAATTAAGGCGGATATAATGAAGTCGATTTTATCTTAGGAGGACCACATGGAAGTAAAAGAAATGCTCTATGAGGGCAAAGCGAAAAAAGTATATGCTACAGACGATCCGGAAGTGTTAATCGTTGACTACAAAGACGATGCAACTGCATTCAACGGATTGAAAAAAGGAACAATCAAAGGTAAAGGTGCGATCAATAACCGCATGACTAACTACCTGATGAAAATTCTTGAAGAACGCGGTATCCCGACTCACCTCGTTGAAGAAATTGATGACCGCAAAACTGCTGTTAAACGCGTAACTATCGTACCTTTGGAAGTTATCATCCGTAACAAGGCTGCCGGATCTTTCTCTAAACGTCTTGGCATCCCTGAAGGAACTGAATTAAAGTGCTCCACACTCGAATTCAGCTACAAAGATGATGATCTCGGCGATCCGCTGATCAACTCCTATATGGCTCGCGCTATCGGTGCAGCTACTCAAGAAGATATTGATACAATCACTCGTTATGCATTCGAAGTAAACGAAGTTTTAAAAGCATTCTTTGCTGAAATCGGTATTGAATTAATCGACTTTAAACTTGAATTCGGAAAAACAAGCGATGGCACAATCGTTCTTGCTGACGAAATTTCCCCGGATACTTGCCGTTACTGGGATATGAAAACTGGAGCTCATCTCGACAAAGACACTTTCCGCCGCGACTTAGGAAATCCTGAAGGTGCTTATCAGGAAGTCTTCGCTCGTATGGGATTTGATAAATAATGAGCGATCATACAGTTTACCAGTCTCCTCTTTCTGCCCGTTATGCATCGAAAGAGATGAAGTATCTCTTCTCCGAAGAAAAGAAGTTCAGAACATGGCGCAAGCTCTGGATTGCTCTTGCTGAAGCAGAACAGGAACTTGGCCTGAACATTACCGATGAACAGATTGCTCAGTTAAAAGAATACGCAGACGACATCAACTACGACGTCGCAAAAGCACGCGAAGCTATTGTCCGTCATGATGTTATGTCTCACGTGTATGCGTATGGTCAGCAGGCTGATAAAGCAGCAGGCATCATCCACTTAGGTGCAACCAGCTGCTATGTCGGCGATAACACGGATCTGATCATCATGCATGAAGGTCTTGAAATTATCCGCGAAAAACTGGCTGCCGTATTAGCACGCCTGAAAAAATTCGCCATGGAATACAAGGATCTCCCTTGTCTTGCCTTCACCCATTTCCAGCCGGCTCAGCCGACCACAATCGGTAAGCGTGCTGCATTATGGGCACAGGATTTAGTCATGGACTACGAAGAAATTTCCTGGCTGCTTGACCACAAAAAACTGCTTGGTCAGAAAGGTACAACCGGTACACAGGCTTCTTTCCTCGAACTGTTTGACGGCGATTCCGCAAAAGCCGCTCAGATTGACCGCCTGATCTGCAACAAGATGGGCTACAACGACTGGTTTGCCGTTTCCGGTCAGACTTATCCGCGTAAGTACGACACCCGCGTTCTGCAGGCACTCTCTTCCATCGCCCAGTCTGCGCATAAGTTCTCGAACGATATCCGCTTACTGCAGCACAAGAAAGAAATGGAAGAACCATTCGAAAAAGGCCAGATCGGATCTTCCGCTATGGCTTACAAACGTAACCCGATGCGCAGCGAACGTATGGCTGCTCTTGCTAATTACGTGATTTCCGATACGATGAACCCGGCCATCACCGCATCTACTCAGTGGTTCGAAAGAACTCTTGATGACTCCGCAAACAAACGTATCGCCGTTGCAGAAGCTTTCCTTGCTACAGATGGCATCCTTGATCTGTACCTCAACATCACCGATGGCTTAGTTGTCTATCCGAAAGTTGTTGAAGCAGACTTACGTAAGGAATTACCATTCATGGCAACTGAAAACATCATGATGGATGCAGTTAAAGCCGGAGGCAACCGTCAGGAATTACACGAAGCAATTCGTGTTCATTCCATGGCTGCTGGCCGTCAGGTTAAAGAATTCGGCAAGGAAAACGACCTGCTTGAACGAATTGCCAATGACCCGGCATTCCCGTTAACAGAAAAGGAACTCGAAGAAAGAATGAACCCTGCTCTGTATGTCGGACGTGCTCCGGAACAGACAGTAGAATTCTTCACCAATGTCGTAGATCCGATTCTCAAACAGCATCCGGAAGCTGAAAAACTCGTTGCTGAAATCAACGTCTAGTCTTTCGGAACAATCCATTCAAAACACAAAGGCTATCCGGTATACTCAGAGTACTGAGTCCCGCATAGCCTTTTTCTTTGCGCTATTTATTCACTGATCATTTTTAAAACTGAGGAACAGAACATGAAAAACGAACAAGTTTATAATATGAGTTTTGCCAAAGTCTATCCCCTTCTGCTCAACAAGGCCATCCGCAAAGGACGGACAAACGAAGAAGTCGTTCAGGTTGTCAACTGGCTGACCGGTTATACGGAAGCTGACATTCAGACTGCTCTGGAAAATGGAACGACTTACGGAGATTTCTTTTTAAACGCTCCCGCACTGAATCCGGACCGCAAACTGATTAAAGGAGTGGTCTGCGGAGTACGTGTCGAAAATATTGAAGAGCCGCTCATGCAGGAGATCCGCTATCTCGACAAGCTTGTCGATGAACTCGCCAAAGGAAAAGCAATGGAAAAAATCCTGCGCTCTGCTTCCTGATTCGATTAGCCGCATCTTAAACGGATGCGGTTTTTAAATACACTTCTGCGCTATGAAAATCTTCATATACAAAGCAGATTCAGACATTTTGCGAATTTGCTAATTAAATTCGTCCGTTATATACATCAATCCTATGGAAATTCTATTGGCGATCGATCACAATCTTTATGCGGGATTTGAATTGAGAAATGGTTTTGGGCTCCATCACTCTTTTTATCTTCTCATGTGCCTCTTGTTCAATCCAGTTCTCAAATCCGTTCTTAATTCAGAGATGGAACCACAAATGGCATATAGGTATTTTCATAACTTTTCGATTCCAGTCCAGTTGGACCTTTCCGGGTGCAGTTTTCCGGATCTGTACGCTTAATTCTCATTTCTTTGATATGAAACAGACAGGAAATATTCAGGGGCTCTTTCCATCCCGGTACCGGCTGATTGTAGTTTCTGCGTGATGACAACCGAGGTGAAAGGAGGCAGGAACAGAGAGCAGTTTTCATTACGCCATGCATGGACAATATTTCATGTTTTTCTGATTTCCGTACGCTGATATTTTTAATTCAGCAGAATAATTTTATATCCTTTAGAATAAATTTTTATCCTTTAGAATAAATTTTTATTCTTTAGGATAAATATTTATCCGTTTCGCAAATATAAAGCCTCAATTTTATACAATCCGCATAAAAGTATCTTTCCCGCAATTATGAAAGAAATCGAGCACTGATGAAAACTTGTTTATCGTTTTAAATCCCTTTATCGTCAAGCTATATTTATGCCT
>JBJEFF010000052.1:0-13976 GCA_051873775.1 Allobaculum sp.
GCCGCTGTAGGCGATTTTTTTATGAGGAATAGCCCGTCATTTTTTTAATGGTTACCAGACTTCTGACCATAAAATGTCTTTTATGCATAAACAGATTCAGTCCGGACAACTTTGTGCACCCGAAAAAAAAAGAGCCTCGGGCTCTTTTCTCCGGTTTTGTCCTGACAAAACCTCTCGATAATCATGATATAAGGACGCTTAAAACGTAAGTTATGAACACATCAGAAGGTATTAGAGATTAATTTAAATGAATACATGATCGTTTTTAGAATGATAGTCGATGTCCCTATATCTACCGTACCCAAAATCCACGTCCCCCAACGTTGACATCAAGTACACTAAAAGTATAAAAAACAGTCTTAGTCAAGTCAACCATCCTTGAACAGCGGTTGCCGATTTCCTGTTATTTTCCGATAAAAACAGGAATGTGCAGAATTAGTGAACATTCTCCCTTCCGTGTCTTAATCTCGTTTTCCAGAAAAAAGCTTACCTTTTTCAGATAAGCTTTTTCATCTTCATTTACTTATTCTATTTTACGATTTCAGCATCTTCAAAATGCCAGTGACCTGTAATAGAATGCCATACACCCTGCACACGGTCGCCGTTTGCGATCCAGAAATCCTCATAGTAAGCCAATGGAATGCATCCGGCATCTTCCATCAGGATTTCTTCCGCTTTATGCAGAGCCTGTGAACGTTCCTGACTGTCTAATGTGGAACGGGCAATATCGAGCTGTGCATCGTATTGCGGATTGTTGTAGTTACCATCGTTGTTTCCATTTGTGGAGTAGAAAATTTCCAGAATATCGGATGGATCCGAGTAGTCGCCAACCCAGCCGTTGCGGGCGATTTCAAAATCACCATTGCGGCGGATCGGAGTAAAGGAAGCCCAGTCTACGATTTCAACTTCAAGAGTTACCCCAAGTTCTTTCCAGCACTGCTGCAGATATTCTGCGACTGTTTTGTGGTATTCGGCATCATTGGTGGAATAAGTCAGAACCGGCAGTCCTACGCCATCCGGATACCCGGCATCGGCAAGGAGCTGTTTTGCTTCTTCGAGATTCTTTTCATAGTCCGTTGTGGAAATGAATTCTTCTCCGCCGTTGCTTGTGGTGATAAAGTCTGTTCCGTCTGTATCTTTCCAGCCCGGTCCGACGATATTGCCGGCAGGAGAGTAAGTTCCCTGCATTAATGTATTGGCGACATAGTCACGGTCAATGGCAAGAGACAGTGCTTTACGGACGTCCTTATTATTAAACGGTTCTTTTTCCGTATTGAGTGTAATGTAGTAAGTTCCGATCATCGGTTCAACATGGTAATTTTCAGTTTCTTTTGCGGCAGGGATTTCATCGGACGGGATATCCTTAACCATATCGAGTTCATTCATGTTGAAGGCGATATAAGCCGCATTGGCCTCTTCAACCAGGTTGAATTTAACGCCATCGAGCTTAACGTTTTCAACATCATAGTAGTTCGGGTTTTTCTTCATCAGGATATAGGAAGATGGTACCCACTCTGCCACATAGAACGGACCGTTGGAAATATAGGTTGCGGCTGAAGTTGCCCAGGCATCACCGTTTTCTTCAACAGTGGCTTTCTGAACCGGAGAAAGCTGGGAACATGCCACGATACTGTCGAAATACGGGCAGTGATCTTTAAGATGAACGACAAACGTCAGATCATCCGGAGCTTCAACATTCAGTTTTGTAATATCGCCGGCAATTGCTTCATCGTAACCTTCAACCATGGATAATGCGGTTTCGGCAAATGGTGCAGCAAGCTGAGGATCGCACATGCGCTGCCAGCTGTAGACAAAGTCATTGGCGTTCAGGTCGGAGCCATCAGACCATTTCAGACCTTCCCTGATATGGAAAGTGTAGGTTTTGCCATCTTCGGAAACTTCCCAGGATTCAGCCTGACCCGGAACGATACTGCCGTCCTCGGCATCTTTTAACAGGCCTTCAAAGCTGGCGGTAACCATATTGGAAACATCTCTCGAGGTATTCAGAGCCGGATCGATTGTTTCCGGGTTTGGTCCGATTGCGACATTCAGAATATTATCTGCGGTAACATTTTCCGTACTTGCTGCTGCGGAATCTGCTGAACTTGCTGCCGGTTTGCTAGATGAACAGCCTACTGCGCTTACTGCCATTGTTGCAGTCATCAGTAATGCAAAAGAACGTGTCTTCATTTAAATCTCCTTTTTTCTCTGGTCCGCCGTCATCTTTATACCTGTTTTTAAATTATGAACAGCAGATTCTGTCTGCCGGACGCCGATCAGGCAGACTCTTCCCTGCCGCTAAAACCGGTAAAGGCTCATGACGGGCAAGACTAGTCGGGCATTTATGCGTTTGCCCTTCTCTCAATTTCTCTCTTTATCATGATAAAGCCTTTCCTAGTGAATTGGAATGGCTTACAATCTGTACCTAATGTTTTAACAACGGGATAGATGTAATTATTCCGACTTATCGGAGGAATGTAAGACCTTGTGAAAGTTTTTGTAAAAAGCAGCTTTCTTTTTTGAATCCATTCATTTTCTTCTCATATCTGAAACCGGATTTCACAAAATGAACATTTTTCATTTTGTCTTTGGCAAAGAAAAACTGTCCACAGAATATGGACAGTTTTCCCGGTTCCTAAAACACAGAGTGTCCGTACAACGGTGCAGCATCTAGAACGTCTGGACAATCTGAGTTATGGTTGCATTCGATTCTTCTTCAAGCGGTGTATCGAGTTCATGCTCATACACGCGAAGGCTTGGCGAGCGGAACGTTTCGCGGGTGATTGTGACATCTCGCGCTCCCGTCATTTCGATATGGATTGCCTTGGTATAGCATGCTGTATCGCTTGGTGTATTGACGCGTTCGCTCGTGACTTTAACGGAACGGACGATTTCTCCGGTATCGGAAAAATCAATTTCTTCGCCGTTGGCATACTGCGGAATTTCATGAATCAGACGAACACGCATCTGCGGATAGCCCTGCGGGGTCTCGATTGCCTGCTGCGGACGATAGCAGGAATCAATCTTGATTCCTTTATCTTTCGACAGAACCAGAATGGTTTCGACCGGCTTGCTGACGGAGTCGTGTTTCACCGGCACGATAATCCGTTCTGCTTTACGCCCAACTAAGCTTTCCAGTAACTGCATTTCTTCTCCACTTAAAACCATAATGATCTTCCTCTCTTTTAGCGGGCAAAAGCGCAATCGAAAAAACTGTTCTACATGGCGAACTTTCAGAAGCGTTTCAACGCCCTGTTCTACACCTTCATTGTAAGATGAGTCTGTGATAAGGGTTGCACAACCGTCCAACTTGGACACTAAAACGGCTAGTTCGGTTCATCGCTGATATCCAAACCGCCAGGCTCATCCTTTTTTGGGCTCCAACAAAGGATTTTTTCTGCGATTTAGGACATCCATGATGAATCAGTTGACAGCAGCTCAGAACATCATTCACCTCTTCTTACATCCCCTTAAGCGGGTTCATGAAAGCGGAAACAGCACGAAGTGAAACGTTTCATTCATTACTTATGGAAAATAAAACCTGAATCATCCATGATTCAGTCAGTCCGGAGGTTGTCTTATGGATAATTTAACCGATATCTACAATCAGGTGCGCAAACGCGGACTTGCCTGTGTAAGCGAAAAAGAAGCACGAGGCGAAAACCCGTATCTGCCTGTGCTGGATCATTTTTTAAAAGACAGAACCATTCTGAAAAAAGAAAAACGAGGCATTCTCGAAATTCCGACAAACTTAATTGTCGGAACGTGCCATGAAAGCCGAACAACTTCTTTTGCGGCAAACTTCATGCCTCTGCTCCAAGCCGGAAGCGAATTCGCTGGTAAATGGATGAACCTTTACCATCACTGCATGAACGAAGGACTGCATGATGCCATCACCGTTTATCAGGTATTCGGTCGCTATTTTGTCGAAGAAGGAAACAAGCGTGTTTCCGTCATGCGTTTTCTGCACAACCCGCTGATCAGTGCGCAGGTTACGGAAATTGTCATCGATCCGGAGCAGGTTGATCAGCGTGAGTTATACGAAAATTACCTGCGCTTTGAAGAGGCAACCGGCGTTTCATCGATCATCATGTCGCAGGCCAAAAACTATCCCCGCCTCCTTCGCCTTCTGCTTGCCGACGATCAGAAAACACTGTCCCCCGAAGAAAGTCATGATCTCGCTTCTTTTTTCAGCAGTTTTAAAACAGTTCTCGAAAAAGTTGCCGGTAAAGGAATTAAAGCGACTAGCGGGGATGCCTTCCTGCTTTTTGTCGATGTTTACGGCTATTCTTACGGTGAAATCGTTCCCGATTCTTTAATTGAAAAGGAACTTACCCATATTCTTCCCGTCATCAAAGCGTATCCGGAAATGCCGAAAGCCGCATTACTGACGAAAACCGATGTATCCGATCATAAATCCTTACTCTCCGCTTTCAAGGAACCGATTAAAGCAGCCCTGATTCAGGAAGGGGATCCGGCTACTTCCTCATGGTCTGGTACTCATTATCAGGCTTTCAGAAAAATGTTTGACAACCTGAGAGGTCAGGTCGAAATTAAGTGCTTCCCGGACTGCAGGGATGAAAAAGACATACGCAAAGCCATGGACGAAAGTATTGCCTGGGGCGCTCAGGTTATTTTTACCGCCCATCCGCTCATGCTTCCGATCACGAATCAGTATGCGGCGAGGTATCCGAAAGTGCGCTTTCTGAACTGTTCCCTCAATCCGGAAACAACCGTCGTCCGTTCGTACTATACCCGCGGCTATGAAATTCAGTTTCTTCAGGGGCTTGCCGCCGGTGCTCTTTCGGCTACCAATCATATCGGCTATATTGCCGACTATCCGATCTATGGTGCCATTGCGGATATCAATGCCTTTGCGATCGGTGTTTCCATGGTCCGTCCGAATGCCAAAGTCTATCTCGAATGGTCCACGACCACCACACCGACCAACCACGAATTCCCGAATGATATCGATATGATCTATATTTCCGGCCAGGACTTTGATCCCCGCATCCTGAAAGGAAAACGTTTCGGTCTTTTCGATGTCCGCACCTCACAATTCTCCAATCTCTCTTCAGTCAGTCAGAAATGGAGCGTCTTCTATACCCAGATCCTCCAGTCGATCATGAACCGCACCTACCGTGCTGATGAAACGAAAGGTTCCTCGATCAACTACTGGCTCGGTCTGTCTAACGGCTTAATTGATGTTTCTTTCAGCGAAAAACTTCCTGTACAGACAAGACGCATGATTGAGCTGATCCGTACCAGCATCGCCCGGAACGAGTTCTTTGTCTTTGATGGAATTCACGATCCGAACAACCGTTCGCTTGGAACAAAAAAAGTCACCATGGATCAGATCGCCACGATGAACTGGCTGGTGGACAACATTGTCGGAACGATTCCGGAAGATGCCAAACTGATTCCTTCGGCTGAAAAACTTGTCCAGCTTCACGGTCTCGATCCCATCGCCGAGGCCGATCCAGATGAAAAAGATACGGAGAATACCCATGACTAAAAACTGGGCCCGCATTCTCGTTTTAAGTGATGAAGTGGACCGGCGCTACTATCAGAACTGGAATGAGCATACGTTTGACGGTATTGATCTGATCATCGCATGCGGTGATCTTTCAGCCCGCTATCTTGAATTTATTGCGACGATGTTTCGGGGAGATGTCTTCTATGTGCCCGGGAATCATGATGAAAGCTATGTGACCAATCCCCCGCTTGGCTGCATCTGCATTGATAACAAGCTCGTGAAATGGCGTGGGCTGCGCATTTTAGGACTTGGCGGATCGATGGGATTTAAAAACAGCCCGTATCAGTTTACAGAGCAGCAGATGCAGAAACGCGTCAGCAAGCTGCGTTATACAATCCGTAAAAACAAAGGGTTCGACATTCTCGTCACCCATGCTGCCGCAAAAGGTCATCATGACGGCAAAGATTTATGCCATCAGGGATTTGAAGCCTTCAACTATCTGATTCAGCAGTATAAACCGGCCTATTTCTTCCATGGCCATCTCCACCTGTATTACGGAGACTATCCAAGGCAGTATCAGATCGGCAATACAATCGTAACGAATGCTTTTAAAAGCTTTATTGTCGATGTTCCTCTTCCTGAGCAGATATAAATAGTTAATAATCATCAAAAACAGAAAAGCAGGTATTTTAAAACCCGGAACCGTATTTCAGGCTCCGGGTTTTCGGGTTGTGCAAATATTGATTATTCTTCTTTTTTGGAATCTTCTTCAGGTTTGTCGCTTGCGGCGGGAGTTTCTTCAGTTTCCTGAACAGGTGCTTCTGTCTGTTCAGCCGGCCGATTTTCTTCTTCGCTTACCGGGGCAGGAGTATCTTCCGGACTGGTTTTGAATTCCGGACCAGATGGTTCTTCCGTCTTCACGGTTGTGGACACAGGAGTATCTTTACCCTCTTCTTCATCGAATAAAGCCATCTGTTTGTGGAAAACAGACTGTGTTGGCTGAGCCTTTTCATCATTTGAAGCGGACTGGGACATTTTCTGTTCCACCGCTTTCTGACGTTTCTTTTCCACACTCATCATCTGTCTTTTCTTGCGTTCATCACGGATGCGTTCGATAAATGTGCGGGTAACGTCATTGGTGACCAGATCATCCATTTTCTCGTTTGCGATCAGGTAGTAGATCAGACCGGCAATCAGAACTTCCATCACGATCGCAATGATGTAGACCCATAAATAGGAAGCTAGACGGTCATACATGTACCCGACTAAGCTGATCATTAAAGCGGTTGTCAGAGTTGAGAGGAAGTTAAGCAGTGCGTAGATCGTTGAGTAGTAGCGTCTTGATACACGGTTCGATACGAGTAAAGGCAGGCACAGTTCGTTAAGCGCAAAGGCACTTCCGAATAAGAAGCACAGCACATACAGACCGTTACCGGAATGCATGAGAATCAGAATCGTAATTCCGATCGTTGCGATCAATGCGAAAATATCGAGCAGTCCGGAAGCGAGGACCGGTTTAATGCGGTCAGCCACCCAGCCGGCCCCCAGCTTGAAGACTAAGTTGCCGATCATGCACCAGCTTAATGCGGTTGCTCCCATCAGGGCAGACTTGCCGATCGAAGAAGCCAGAGATGAATAGTGCATCGGTAAAGCGACCAGGAAAGCGGAGAATACCGCAATCAGCGCAAAACTGAATAAAAGTTCGCGTGGTGTTTTACGTTTATCATTCGCCGGAACTTCTTCCTGACCATACGGTACTTTGCCGGCACTCGCCGGATGTAAAGGGACATGCCAGTATAAAGCCGGTGACATTAAAACGAGAATCAGCACTGCCTGAATGACAAATCCCATGCGCCAGCCGAGCGCTTCGACACTCGCCGCCATTAACGGGGAAAAGAGGGCGGTACTTAATGCGGATGCAGCCAGAACAATGGAAGTGGTCCAGTTTTTCTTCTGCTCAAACCAGTTGTTGATCAGAGTGGTTGCCGGAACCATACCAATCAGGGCAGCCCCTGCTCCCATTAAACAGCAGAATGCATAGACAAAATAACGGTTAAAGCTGAACGAAACGAATAGAACCGCCGAACAGGTCAGCGCCGTTCCGATGAGCAGTAAAGTCTGAAGTTTTACCTTGCGTAACAGATACGGTACGCATAAGGCGGTAAGAGCCATAAAAACTAACATGAAGGTCGTTGCGCTTGAAGCCTGACCTAATGTGATATTTAAACCGTTGGCTAGCGGCTGATAAAAGACTCCGCCAGAATAGAAACAAAGGCCCATACTTGCCGCAACCATGAAACATGCGGTCAGAATGACCTTGGCGTACTGGAGCTTTTCGTGTTTTTCCATAATCCTTCTCCTTCTTGCCTCAATTATATGTTATAAAAGAATCTTTTTTGATGAAAATGCGAGATTTATAGTAGATTTCCCCACTCTCAAGTCATTTTCAGGGCTATTTTTAATTCGTTTCCCCATTTTAATGGCCTAAAACGAGTTCATTTCTCCCCTTGATCCCATTTTATTCCCCGCTGATCGCAGAAATATACCGGATGACCAACAAAAACTGTCTTCCCCTTCTTCTCCTTCACGTGCCTGCAGAAAAAAGGGATAGAAGACTCATCTTCTATCCGATCGAATAACGTTCTGAAAGTTTTAAAAAGACGGTTCGCAGCGGCTTAAAAAGAAGTAGAGCCATCGCTATGTTGCCTAGTGCATGCATCCCGTCAAAGGCAAGACCCGCCATCCACCAGGATAGTGCGGACTGCCAGCCGAAAAGAACAAGATAGACCAGTGCACAAAGTGCACCGAACGCCAGTCCGAACACCCCGCTTAATAATGCAAACGAAACCACTGACTCAACTGAGCGGAGCTTCCAGGCGATCAGAAACAGAATCGCCCAGACATACAAATAACTGAGTGACCAGAGATTGAATCCGTAAAGTAGATATTCAAGAAAGACATAGACATAAACCGCCCACAGACTTTCCATGCCAAAACACACCGCATAAAGCATGACCAGTAAGGACACCGGCTCAATATTCGGTAAAGGAGCCATCACCTGCTGAGCGATTGTACACAGTACCCCTAAAAAGGCGTACATCACCATTCTGCGTAGTGAAATATTCATTATTCTGCCGTATAAATCCAGGTGTATGTTGCGCCGGGTTCAATTTCAACGCCATCGACACCTGTCGGTGCATCTTCACCGTCCACCTGCAGTCTCCAGTAAGCGCGATCTGTATCGTAGTCCGCCTGCAGCCCATTTACTTCCGTGACATACAGACCGAACTGTCCGTCTTCACCGGCTATAATCCCTTCACTTTCGAGAAATTCACCGAGATTTGTTTCGTCTGTTGTATAAGTATCACTCTGCATTACACCGTTATTATCAATAATTTCCAGCGTAAAACTCTTCCCCGGAGCAGAGACTGCCAGAGAACTGCCGTTGTTTGAAGTCGCTGGTTTTCCGAAGAAATACACGAACGCTACGGCGACAACTATTGCGAGAAAGAGCGCAATTCTGCTGTAAGTGTGCGATTTTTCTGTTTTGTTTTTCATCTGTCCATCCCTATTTATTCCATTCAAATGTAATTAATTTTATTCAAAACCAAAGTTCGCTATCATTATAGAAAAATTGCTTAAATCAAGTCAAAAAGATAGGAGCACTCCTATGAAAACTAATGATCTCAAACAGGCCTTCCGCTTTCTGCAGGTTCCTGATCCCACTGAAGAGGATCTGCTAAAAGCGGAAAGAATGGCTGATTCTATAGAAAAAACATCTCCGGCACGCCTGTATTTTCAGGTTTGTGATCTGACGAAACAAGACGGAGCGCCCTGGATCGAAAAACTCGATCTGCCCCTAAACGGACGTATGGCTGCTTCCGTGCTCGAAGACTGCGAGAAAATTGTGTGCGTTGCCTCGACCTTAGGGATGGCGTTCGATCAGAATCTGCTTGCGATGTCTCATCAGAACATAGCCAGCGGACTTCTCTATGATGCATTAGGCAGCAGCTTCGTCGAATCCGCTCTCGATGCGTTTGAAATACAGATCAAGGAAAAGATGCCAGACTGGTATCTGACCGACCGCTTTTCCTGCGGGTACGGCGATCTGCCTTTAACCTTGCAGAAAGATCTTGGCGAGCGCCTCGACCTCTACCGTCATCTCGGGATTGTTACAGAAGATTCCTGCATGCTCAATCCCACCAAATCCGTCACTGCTTTTATCGGCCTGTCCCGAAAAGAGCAGCCCGCAAAAATCAGAGGCTGTGCATTCTGTTCTCTGAATAAAAACTGTACCTATCAAAAGGAGGGAAAAACCTGTTATGCCTGAACGTAAAATGATTCTGCTCGACGGGGCGAGCGGAACGGAACTCCAGAAACGGGGACTGAAACCCGGTCAGAAACCTGAATTATTAAATATTGAAAATCCGCAGATGATCATCGATCTGCACCGCGACTATGTCAAAGCCGGCAGTCTGGTCATCAATACGAACACCTTTTCCGCGAATGCCTATAAGCTCAAAGGTACAGGCTATTCAGTAGAAGAAATTATCTCCGCCGCAATCGCCAATGCGAAAACGGCAGTTGCCGGAACAGATGCGAAAGTTGCGCTTGATATCGGACCGATCGGTCAGATGCTTGAACCGTTCGGTTCCCTTTCCTTTGAAGATGCGTATGCGATGTATGCCGAAATGATCCGGGCAGGCGTAAAAGCAGGTGCGGATCAGGTCACGTTGGAGACGTTTACCGACCTGCTGGATATCAAAGCCGCTCTGCTTGCCGCGAAGGAAAACAGCACACTGCCGGTCTTTGCGTCAATGTCTTTTGAAGCCGATGGCCGTACATTCATGGGCTGTACGATTGAATCGATGGCTCATACGCTTGAAGGTCTCGGTGCAGATGCGATCGGCTTTAACTGTTCTGTCGGACCCGATAAAGTGGCGGGCATGATTGAACGTCTTGCTAAACACACCACTCTGCCGATTCTTGCCAAGCCGAACGCCGGTCTGCCGGATCCGGTAGATGGGCATTACGATATGGATGCCGATTCGTTCTTTGAGGCGATGAAAGACTGCGTCAGTAACGGAGCGGTCATCATCGGCGGATGCTGCGGAACTACTCCGGAGTACATTCGTAAAATCGCGACTCTGATTGAAACCCGGAATGTCCCGGAACCGGAAAAACTTTCTTTTGTCTGCACCCCTTCTACTCCTATAACCATAGATGGGGTTCATATGATCGGAGAACGGATCAACCCGACCGGTAAGAAACGTTTCCAGCAGGCACTGCTCGAAAACGACTTTGACTACATCATTAAATGCGCCCTCGATCAGCAGCAAGCCGGCGCT
This sequence comes from Allobaculum sp., assembly GCA_051873775.1. GTDB lineage: Bacteria > Bacillota_I > Bacilli_A > Erysipelotrichales > Erysipelotrichaceae > Allobaculum. Next base: position 10,825 of record JBJEFF010000052.1, read on the forward strand.
TCCCTGCTCGATGTCAATGTTGGCTATCCGGGTATTGATGAAGAAACAATGTTACCGGAAGTCGTAAAAAGAATTCAGGCCGTCTGCTCGCTGCCGTTAATGCTCGACAGTTCCAATTTTCAGGCACTCGAAAATGCCCTGCGCATCTACAACGGAAAACCAGCCGTAAACTCCGTTAACGGTAAACAGGAAAGCCTTGAAGCCCTCCTTCCAATCGTCAAAAAATACGGGGCGGCAGTTGTCGGTTTATGTCTCGATGAAGAAGGCATTGCCCAAAGCATTGAAAAGCGCCTTGAAATTGCCGACCGGATTGTTGAAAAAGCGACCAGTCTTGGAATTCCGAAAGAAGATGTCTGGATCGATGCCCTGACCCTAACCGTCTCAGCCCAGCAGGACCAGGCTGTGAATACTCTTGAAGCCATTGAGATTCTCCATAAGCAGAAAGGCCTGCAGTGTGCGCTCGGTGTCTCCAATATTTCCTTTGGTCTGCCAAACCGTCCGTTATTAACCTCAACATTCTTAACAGCAGCCATGCAGGCCGGCCTGACTCTGCCAATCGTCAATCCGAATCAGCAGACAATTCAGGATGCGGTGAATGCTTTTCGTGTTCTGAACGGTCAGGATGTCAATTCTCAGAAGTATATCGAAACCTATGCCGATCAGAAAGAAGTCAAAGCGCCGGCCACCGCTGAGAATAACCTTTCTCTTGAAGCCTGCATTCTCAGTGGTCGTGAAGAAGGAGCCGCAAAAGCCACGAGAACCCTGCTTGAACACAATTCCCCGCTGGAAATTGTGGAAAACATTTTAATTCCGGCGCTTGATATTGTCGGAAGCAGATATGAAGCCAAAGAACTGTATCTTCCGCAGCTGCTTTCCGCGGCTGCCGCTGCCCAGCAGGCATTCGGTGTCCTGCGCGATGAAATGGCAAGAACCGGAGCCAAAACTCTCAATCTCGGAACAATTGTCATGGCAACCGTCAAAGGGGATATCCATGATATCGGCAAAAACATCGTCAAAACGGTTCTGGAAAACTATGGCTATAAAATTATCGATCTCGGTAAGGATGTGGACCCGGACCGGATCGTGAAAACCGTTGAAGAAAACGAAATCCGTCTAGTCGGTCTTTCCGCTCTGATGACCACCACCCTTGGTGCGATGGAAGAAACGACGAGAAAACTGCTCGCCCTGCCTAATCCTCCGAAAGTCATGGTCGGAGGAGCCGTTGTGACTCCCGAATATGCGAAATCGATCGGCGCCATTTACTCCAAAGATGCCAATGCCGGTGTTGCGATTGCCCGCGAGGTTTTCCATGAATAATTATTTTCTGCTCGATGGCGCAATGGGTACCTACTACCAGTTCAAATACAAAGATGACTGCTTTACCGCTAACCTTACCCATCCTGAGCGGATTCTGAATATCCACAAAGAGTATCTCGATGCCGGTGCACAGGCGATCCTGACGAATACCTTTGATGTTTCAAGACTTATCGAAGAAAACCCGGACAGCATTCAGAGTCTCAAAGCTGCCTGCCATATTGCCAGAGAAGCAGTCGCATCGACGGATGCGATTGTCATCGGCGATCTTGGTCCGGCTTTTGAAAACAGTACCGAGATCTACAGACGGCAGATTGACACCTTTCTCGAATGCGGAATTGAGTATTTCCTCTTTGAAACACTCAGTGATCTGAGTGGAATTCAGGAATCTCTTTGCTATCTCAAAGAGAAAAATCCGGAGGCGACGATCGCCCTTTCGTTTGCGGTCGACTCTTCGGGTATGAGCAGACAGGGTCATAGTGTAAGAGAGCTTCTCGAACAGGCACTAAGTCTTCCGGAAGTTTCCATTGTCGGGCTGAACTGTCTCTCTTCGGCATACCATCTGGCTGCCGTACTGCCGAAGCTTGATCCTGGTGATAAAAAACTGCTCGTTAAACCGAATGCCGGGTATCCGAAAGTCATCGGTCATCAGATTGTCTATGACTCGTCCACCGAATACTTTGCGATGCAGTGCGCAAGAATGATTCAGAAAAATGTCTTCTTTTTCGGCGGGTGCTGTGGAACCACTCCTGCTCACATTGCGGCATTAAAAGAAGCACTCGAAAGCATCGAAACAGAAGAAACGGAAGATAGATTCACGCCGGGTGTGCTCGCCCAGACTCCGGGATTCTGGCATAAGAAAACAGAGGCGGGCAGAAAAGTCATTGCGGTCGAACTCGATCCGCCATTTAACGATGACATTCAGAGCTTTATGAGCGGAATCGGCAAACTGAAACAGGCAGGTGCCGATGTTGTCACAATTGCGGACAATCCGATCGGACGTCCCCGTGCCGACAGTTCCCTGCTTGCCTGCAAGATTCACCGCGAAACTGGCATTGAAGCTCTCCCCCATCTGACGTGCCGTGACCGCAACCTTAATGCGATCAAAGGGCTGCTTCTCGGGCTGTCGATCGAAGATGTCCATCAGGTTCTGGTCATTACCGGCGATCCGCTTCCAGCGGAAAGCCGCGATGAAGTTAAAAGCGTCTATAATTTCAATTCCCGCAAACTCGCAAGCTACATCAGCCGCCTGAATCAGGATCTCTTTTCCTCGAAAATGCACATCTTCGGCGCACTGGATTTAAATGCCCGAAACTTTGCGGTGCAGACCCGCCTTGCCGAAGAGAAGATCGAAGCGGGAATGGAAGGATTTCTGACTCAGCCGATTCTTTCTAAAGAAGCGCTTGAAAATCTCAAAGCTTTCCGTAAAGATCACGACACGCTGATTCTTGCCGGCATCTTCCCGATTGTCAGCTACAAAAATGCGATCTTCATGCAGAACGAAGTCAACGGTGTCAGTGTGTGTGATGAAATTATCGATCTCTATAAAGAGAAGAACAGGCAGGAAGGCGAAGATCTCGCCTATAGGATTTCAATGGAGATTGCCAAAGAAGCCGCTCCGTATTGTGATGGCTTCTATCTCATGACCCCGTTTAAGCGTGTTGATCTGATGAACCGGATCATTGAAGGCATTCAGGATCTCTAATCCTTATTTCTCATTTCTCCATTCAGCGAAAGAAAAAGCGGAATACTCCCTGCACAGACAGGGAGTATTCCGCTTCTTTTCGTAAGCGTCAAAAAATCGGAGGGTATAAATAACCAATCCTCATCTGTATGCT
>JBJEFF010000053.1:0-2722 GCA_051873775.1 Allobaculum sp.
GAAACAGAATCCGCTGCAGAAGTTACGGAAGAAGAAACAACAAGTACTGTCACAACCATTGAGGAACAAAATTCTCTTGTGACTCAGATCGAAAGTGAAGATTCAGTAGTCTTCCGTGTCGTACCCAAAACGGCAGCACAGACTGGGCCGGCAGTTGAGGAAGAAACCGAAGAACCGGCAGAAATTCCATCAGAAAATCTCAAGCCGGATTTTGCTGAAACACAGCCTGAACCGGTTTTGAATGAAGAAAAGAGTCCGGAAGAAGTCGTTCAGTCACCTGAAGAAAAGCAGGAAGAAGAACAGCCGGACACAAAGAAGAAGAAAAAACGCAAAAAACAGCCTGAGAACGTAAAGCACCCGGTTTCGCCGCTCAGTGAAGAAGAACGCCTCTGGCTGCGTAAACCAATTGAAGATGACGAAAAACCGGCCCGTAAAAAAGGCTGGGATATTGTCATGATCCTCCTTGAAGAATTACTCATCGTTGTCGCAACCTGGGTAGTCGGAACATTCTTGCCTAATTCGGGACTGATTATTCCGATCAGTGCCCTTGCGCTGGTGATCAACTTTTCGCGGATCTGGTTCAGCCGTCAGCTGAATAAGATCTTTGATTTCCTTTATAAGTGGCGCTGGCTGATTGCGCTGATTGTCTTTGCGCTATGCGTACTGTGTCAGCTTCACACTTCGAATGCTGCGGCATATATGTATAACTTTCAGGCAAATCCGGGTGTGGAAAACTCGATTCTTTTCGGAGAACCGCGTCTGATCCGTACCGATGAATATGTTGTACAGCTTCCTTATTACTGGTCGCAGTTCTACAACAACTATCAGGAAATTTCCCATCAGATGTCCGTGACAGGACAGAATATGATTATCGGCTACAATGCGCCGGTATGGGATCTGACCATGCTCGGTAAACCGTTTGTTCTTGGTTATCTGCTGTTTGGCAATAACTATGGCATGAGCTGGTATTTCTCCGCAAAAACCATCCTGATGTTCATGGTTGCGATTGAAATGTTCCATATCCTGACGAAAAACCGTTACATGGCTGTCTTCGGAGCATTCGTTTTCACCTTTGCGCCGGGTATGCAGTGGTGGTATTCCCCGCATTTCTACGATGTCATTTTCTGGGCATGTACGCTATTTGTGGTCGGATACTGGTTCTTCATGGCACGTGGATGGAAAAAGTGGCTGATGAGCCTGCTTGCGGTGTCCTCATTAACCGGCTTTGTTCTTGCATTATTCCCGTCACTGCAGGTACCGCTTGGCATGCTTGCTTTATTCATGATGATTGCCTGCCTGATCCGTGACCGCGACCAGCTTCAGTTCAAGTGGTGGGACTTGGCTAATGTAGCCTTTGTCATTGCTGGTCTCGGTATTGTGCTTGTTCCGACGTTATGGGGCATGCGCAATGAAATCGAGATTCTTATGAATACGGCATATCCGGGTTCACGCATTTCAGTTGGAGGTTATGGTGAAAGCTGGCGCCTGTTTGTTAATCCGGCCAGCATTATCCAGTCTTTCGTGGATCCTGTGATTTCCAATAACAGTGAATTTTCCAGCTATACCCATTTCGGGCTGATCTGCATGATGTACTATCCGTTATTACGCTACGGACTGCATAAAAAGAAAGACAGACAGGCATGGGTAGGAGATGTACTCATGATCGCCATGATCATTGAAGTTACCTTCATGTTTGTGACTTTCCCGGAATGGTTATCCAAACTCATGCTGCTGTCCTACTGCAACCGCATGAATACCGTTTACGGGGTGACCGCAACAATCTTCACGGTCTGGACCATTCAGATGGCAAGTCAGACCGAAATGCCACTCAAGAAAACTTATACGTTCCTGATTTTTGTCATCTATACCTACGGTGCCTACAGCAGAACATGGCAGATGGATATTCCGAACTTCAATACATCCGTTCCGCACGGATCACTTGTTCTGTATATCCTGATGTTTGGTATCTCGATTGCGTTCTATCTGACTCTGACCCGCTTTAAACAGCTTGGTCTTGCCGGGATGATTTTATGGACAGCCTGCTCAGGATGTCTGGTCAACCCGATCATGGTCGGTTCGGCAAGTGTGACGGACTATCCGATCGCTGAAAAAACACGTCAGATCGTGGAAGAAGATCCGGATGCATGGTGGGCATATATGGGTTCCAATGTCCGATCCGGTCTGCTTACTGCTAATGGGGCGAAAGTTGTCAACGGCGTCAGCTTCTATCCCGATTTTGATAAATGGGAACTCCTTGATCCTGATTTAATGGGTACGGATACCATTAACCGTTATGCACATATTCAGATTTCCCCGATTACTACAGGTGAGACTGAAGTGGAAGTTGAACTCCCGGATTTACTGACCGTTCATATGAACCCGTATGATCTCGAAAAATGGGATGTCCGTTACCTGATGACCGATGAAGACTATCTTCCGGCACTCGATGCAGTCAAACTGCCTTATGATATTGTTTATCACGATAAAAAAGGTCAGCTGATTCTTGAACTTGACTGGGATTAAAAACACTTTATAGAAATGAAAAAACCAATCTGTCTTATGAGAATGATCATGAGCTTCAGATTGGTTTTTGTTATATTCAGGCGGCGTTAGACTGTTCGTCACGGTACTGCTTCGGCGTCATGCCGGTATAAGCCTGGAACCGTTGTAACCATTAAAAAAATGACGGGCTTTTGACCTCCGTCTGATCTAGCTATGTTAG